>CAYQGF010000008.1:0-27754 GCA_964416885.1 uncultured Iamiaceae bacterium | reverse complement strand
CGGGCGGTGACCGCCTCCTCGACGACGACCCACTCGTCGTAGCGGAGGGCGTCGGCGACGGCGGCTTCGAGCGACGTCCGGTCGGTGGCCTTGGCCACGCCGACCGACGAGCCCATGTTGGCCGGCTTCACGAACACCGGCAGCCCCAGCTCGGCCTCGACCGCGTCGAGGAAGGCGGCGTCGGCGTGGACGTCCCGGGCGGCCAGGTGCTTCACCTGGGGGATCCCGGCCGCGGTGGCCATGGCCTTGGCCGCCACCTTGTCCATGCACAGCGACGAGCCGAGGACGCCGGAGCCGACGTAGGGCACGCCGGCCAGCTCGAGCATCCCCTGCACGGTGCCGTCCTCGCCGAGGGGGCCGTGGATCAGGGGGAGGACGACGACCTCCTGGCCGGGCCCGGCGGGGGCGACGGCGGGCAGCGGCTCCAGCTCGGAGCCGGCGACGCGGACGCTGGGGCCGATCTCGCCGGCCCGGCCGCTCTCCAGGAGGGCCTTGGCATCGTCGGCCAGGAGCCAATGGCCGTCGCCGTCGATGCCGATGGGCACGACGTCGAAGCGGTCGACGTCGACGGCGCCGAGGACGCTGGCGGCCGACACGCACGAGACGTCGCGCTCGGCCGACACCCCCCCGAACAGGACGACGAGGCGGGGGCGGGAGGCGTCGGGCACGGCCTCGGAGCCTAGGCATTCGGGTACGGTCGCCGGCCGATGCGTTTGACCCTCTCCGACCTGGCCGGCGCGACCGGAGGCACCGTCGTCGGTGACCCCACTGCGAGCGTCGAGGGGCTGGGCATCGACTCCCGGGACCTGGCCCCCGGCACCGCCTTCGTCGCCCTGGTGGCCGAGCGCGACGGCCACGACTTCGTGCCCGCGGCGGTCGCGGCCGGGGCCGCCGCCGTCGTGGCCAGCGCCGCCGTGGGTGACCAGCCCGTCCCCGTCCTGCAGGTCGCCGACACCTACACCGCCCTGCTCGACATCGGCCGGCTGGCCCGCACCCGCCTGCCCGACCGGGTCGTCGGTGTCACCGGCTCGGTCGGCAAGACCTCGACCAAGGACCTCCTCGCCGCCGTCCTCGCCGCCCGGTACCCGACGGCCGCCAGCGCCCGCTCGTTCAACAACGAGATCGGCCTCCCCATCACCCTCGCCGGGGCGCCGGACGGCACCGAGGCCACCGTGGTCGAGATGGGCGCCCGGGGCCCCGGCCACATCGCCCTGCTGTGCGACATCGCCCGCCCGACCGCGGCGATCGTCACCGCGGTCGCCGCCGCCCACCTCGAGATGTTCGGCTCGGTCGAGGGTGTGGCCCGGGCCAAGGGCGAGCTGGTCGAGTCGCTGCCGGCGACCGGCGTCGCCGTCCTCAACGCCGACGACGCCCGGGTGGCGGCGATGGCCGGCCGGACCGACGCCCGCGTCCTCACCTACGGCACCGCGGCCGACACCACGGCGGAGGTCCGGGCCACCGACGTCGCCCTCGACGACGACCTGCGCGCCCGCCTCGTCCTCCGCTCTCCGTGGGGCGATGCCCCGGTGCACCTGGCCGTGAGCGGCGCCCACCAGGCCGCCAATGCCGTCGCCGCCGCGGCCTGCGCCCTCGCCCTCGACGTCCCGCTCGACGCCGTCGTCGAGGCCCTGGCGACGGCGACCATCTCGGGGATGCGGATGCAGGTCGAGACGGCGCCGTCCGGCCTGGTCGTGGTGAACGACGCCTACAACGCCAACCCGACCTCGACCCGCGCCGCCCTCGACGCCCTGGCTGCGCTCTCCGTCACCGGCCAGCGGGTCGCCGTCCTCGGGCTGATGGCCGAGCTGGGGGCCGACGCCGGGGAGATGCACCGGGCCGTCGCCGACCACGCCGCCGGTCTCGGCATCCGGGTGGTGAGCGTCGCCGCCCCGGGCTACGCCGCGGCCGAGGCGGTAGCCGACGCCGCGGCCGCCGCGGCCCTCCTCGCCGGCCTGGGCCGGGGCGACGCGGTGCTGGTCAAGGGCAGCCGGGTCGCCGGCCTGGAGGCCGTGGCCGCGGCCCTGCTCGGCCGCTGAACCTGGTCAGCGCGCCACCGTATGGATGGCGCGCTGACCAACTTCCGCGCGGCGGCCGGGGATCTTGGTCAGCGCGCCACCAGATGGGTGGCGCGCTGACCATCTTCAGGCGGGGGCGGCGCGACGGGGGCGGAGGTCGAAGGCCAGCGCCAGCAGGACGGCCACGACGGCGCCGACGAGGACCATGGTGGTGATCGACGTCCGCTCGGCGATCCAGCCGCCGGCCAGCCCGCCGAAGGGCACGGTGCCACCGAAGCCCATGATCCAGAGGGCCATGACCTTGCCCCGCACGCTGTCGTCGAGGTCCTCCTGGAGCACCGTCGACAACGAGGTGATGACGGCGAAGTAGGCGGCGCCGAGCACGAAGATCACCGGATAGGCCGGTGCCGCCGACCGGAGCAGGCCGAAGGTGGCCAGCAGCCCGGCGAACACCACCAGCCCGATCCGGGTGAGGCGGGCCTTGTCGTGGGCCGCGAACAGGGTGCCGATCGACAGCGCCCCGGTGACCGCGCCGAGCCCGAAGGCGGCGTAGAGCAGCCCGTAGGCCTCGGACTTCGCGGCCAGCCCCAGGTTCTCGTCGGCCAGGGTCGGGAGCTGGGTGATGAACGGCAGCGACAGCAGCGAGAAGACGAAGATCACGACGATGGTCTGGCCGACCTCGCGGTGGGCGCGGGCGTAGCGGATCCCCTCCAGCAGCCGGTGCAGCCCCTGGGTGCCGCTCGACGGCGGGTCGGGCAGCGTCACCCGGGTCAGGGCCAGGATCACCGCCGCGTAGCTGAGGGCGTTGAGGACGAACACGGCCGAGGCCCCGGCCCGGACGAAGACCAGGCTGCCGATCACCGGGCCGATCACGCGGGACGCGTTCATCTGCACGCTGTTGAGCGAGATGGCGCCGGCCAGGTCGCGGCGGGGCACGAGGATCGGGACGACGGCGCTGAACGTCGGGGCGTAGAGGGCGTTGGCGCAGCCGATGGCCAGCACGACGAGGACCAGCAGCACCCGGCTGGGCTGGTCGGACAGGGCGACGGCGGCGAGGGCCACCGACCCGATGCCCTGGGCGATCGAGAGCAGGATCAGCAGCTTCTTGCGGTCGACGGCGTCGGCGAGCATCCCGCCCACCAGCGACAGGAGGAGCAGCGGCCCGAGCTGGGCGGCGGTGACGATGCCGACGAACACGCCCGACCGGGTCAGGTCGTAGGCCATGGCCCCCAGGACCACGTTCTGCATCCACGTGCCGATGTTGGAGGCGAAGGCCCCCAGGTAGACGGTGCGGAACGTGCGGTGGGCGAAGGCGGAGCGGGCGGTGCCGGGGGTGAAGGTCCGGTCGCCCTCCAGCAGGGCGTCCTCGACCTCCTCCAGGGCCTCGATGTCGCCGTCCTGCGGCTCGGCGGGCTGGGGTGCGGCCGGCACGGCGGGGGACGACATCGGGAGGGAGGCTATGGCCGGGGCGGATGGGTTGACCAACGGGTCAAGGCGCGACGCCGAGACCCGTCGCCGTTCTGGGAGCAGATGTGGTCGTTGGAGCGACCACATCTGCTCCCAGAACGCCGGGGCGGCGGGTAGACCGGGGCGATGAGCGCTCCCGACCGCACCGCCATCCACCTCGGGCCGGCGGGGGCGCCGGGGTGGTTGGGGGAGGCGGTCGTCGCCGGGGGTGGGCGGCTGGTCGGGCCCGACGAGGCCGACGGGGTGGTGTGGGCGTCGCCGCGGCACCCCGACCGCCTGGCGGCGCTGGTGGCCGAGCATCCGCAGGTCCGTTGGGTGCAGCTCCCGTTCGCCGGCATCGAGAACTACGTCCCGGTCCTCGACCACGAGCGGACCTGGACCTGTGGCAAGGGCGTCTACGCCACGCCGGTGGCCGAGATGGCGCTCGCCCTCCTGCTCGGCGGGCTGCGCCACGTCGGTGCCTACGCCCGGGCGACGACCTGGACGAAGCCGGCTGGGCGCAACCTGGTCGGCGCCCGGGTCACGATCCTCGGAGGGGGCGGGATCACCGAGGAGCTGCTGCGGTTCCTCCACCCCTTCGACGTCACCACGACCGTCGTGCGCCGGAGTGAGGAGCCGATGGCGGGTGCCGCCCGCACGCTCGGCCCCGACCGGCTCGACGATGCCCTCGTCGACGCCGACGGCCTGGTCCTGGCCCTCGCCCTCACGCCCGAGACCGAGGGCATCGTCGACGCCCGCACCCTGGCCCTGCTGCCCGACCACGCCTGCGTGGTGAACGTCGCCCGGGGCCGCCACGTCGTCACCGACGACCTGGTCGCCGCCCTCGCCGCCGGGACGACCGGCAGCGCCGGGCTCGACGTCACCGACCCGGAGCCATTGCCCGACGGCCACCCGCTCTGGTCCGAGCCCCGCTGCACGATCACGCCGCACGTCGGCAACACCCCCGAGATGGCCGTCCCCCTCCTGGCCGCCCGGGTCACCGCCAACGTCCGCCGCTGGGTCGCCGGTGACCCCCTCGTCGGCACCGTCGACGTCGACCTGGGATATTGAGCCCATGGACTTCCGGGAGCACACGGTGGAGGGGTTGGCGGCGCAGGTGCGGGCCGGCGAGGTCAGCGCTCGGGAGCTGACGCAGGCCGCCCTCGACCGCATCGCCGCCCTCGACGGAGAGGTCCACGCCTTCCTGGCCGTCGACGCCGACCTGGCCCTGGCCGATGCCGACCTGGTCGACAGCCGGCTGGCCGCGGGTGAGGACGTCGGCCCCCTCGCCGGCATCCCGATCGGGGTCAAGGACCTGGAGGACGCGGCCGGCTTCGTCACCACCCACGGCTCGCTGCTCACCGCCGACGACGTCCCGACGATGACCGACTCCGTCTTCGTGGCCCGGCTCAAGGCGGCCGGGTGCGTCGTGGTCGGCAAGACCAACACGCCCGAGATGGGCTGCAAGGGCGACACCACCAACCGCCTCGGCCCGCCCACGGTCAACCCGTGGCACCTCGGGCGCTCGGCCGGCGGCTCGTCGGGGGGCAGCGCGGCGGCGATCGCCGCCGGGATGGTGCCGCTGGCGACGGCGAGCGACGGGGGCGGCTCGATCCGGATCCCCGCGGCCATCTGCGGCATCACCGGGTTCAAGCCGTCGCTGGGGCGGGTGCCGATCGGCGGCCTCACCCCGCCGTCGTGGGCCGACCTGGCCTCGCCCGGCCCGCTCGCCCGCCGGGCCCGGGACACGGCCGCGGCGCTCGACGTCGTGGTCGGCCCGGACCCCACGGACCTCCGCAGCCTGCCCCGGCCCCGCACCGCCTGGCGGCCGCAGCTCGACGAGCCGCACGCTCCGTTCCGGGTGGCCTGGTCGCCGACCCTCGGGTACGCCCCGGTCGACCCGGAGGTGGCGGCGGTCTGTGCGGCCGCGATCGGCCGGCTCGCCGACGCGGGCGTCGACGTCCACGAGGAGCCGTCGGTCTTCCCCGAGGACCCGGTGCGCGACTGGCTCGCGCTCACCTCGGCGTCGGACCTGCACGCCTGCGGCGACTTGCGCGGCACCCCGGAGTGGGACCTGCTCGACCCGACGATCCAGGCCAGCATCGCCTTCGCCGCCGACCGGCTCCGGGTCGAGGATGTGATGGCGGCCCAGGACGCGTGCCACGAGCTGAACCAGACGCTCACCACGTTGCTGCACGACGTCTCGTTCCTGCTCACGCCGACGGTGGCGGCCCTTGTGCCCGAGCCCGGTGGGATGGGCACCGTCGCCGGCGAGCCCGACCCCAACTGGGTGCGGTTCACCTACCCGTTCAACCTCACGCGGTCGCCGGCCGGCACCGTGTGCGTGGGGCGGACCCCCGACGGCGTCCCGGTCGGCCTCCAGGTCGTCGGGGCCCAGCACGCCGACGCCGCCGTGCTCCGGGCCCTGGCCTTCATGGAGGAGGCGATCGGCGACGACGGCGTCGCCCCGATCTGACGGGGTACCGTCGGGGTCGTGACGGCACCGCCGCATGCACCCTGGGCGCTGCGGGGCGAGGCCCTGGTGGCCCTGTCCTGGCGTCGTCCGTCCCTGCCCCTCCCCGAGGGGGTCGACCGGGCACCGGGCCCGGCCGCGGTCGCCGCGGTCCGCTACACCGACTCACCGGTCGGGCCGTTCCTCCAGCTCATGGTGCTGGTGCCGGGCCGGCTCGGCGCCCACGTCGGCTGGTGCGCCCTCGTCGCCGTGGTCGACAAGCCCGACGCGGTCGTGGGGCTGACCCGCAACTGGGGCATCCCGGCCTCGTACGGCGAGCTCCGCTGGTTCGCCCGCGACGGGGTGCGCCAACTGCTGTGGGAGGACCGTGACCTGTCGGTGAAGGCCCGGGGCCGTGGCATCGGTGTCCCGATGGTGGTGCCCCACCGGCTGGTGCAGGCCCGGGTCGACGGCCCCGTCGTCGTCCCCGACCGCCACTGGGGCCTGTTCCGGCCGGCGCTGGTCGCCGTCGACGTCGGCCCTCGGGACGAGCTCGACTGCCTGGGCGGCCGCCACCTGGGCGCGACCGTCGACGGAGTGCACCGCACCATCGCCCCGGCCCGGACCCCTGTCGGGCTGCTCGCCCCGCTGCGGGCGCCGGTCCGGGCCGAGGGCGTCCTGCGGCGGGACTGAGCCGGTCGCTCCGGGCTGCTCGCGGCGACGGGGGACCGGCTAGAAGAGTTCGATGACTGCACTCTTCGACGACGCCACCGCCGTGACCGCGGCGGGCGAGGGACGGTGGGACGTCACCGTCCGGCGCGAGTTCGAGATCGTCAACGGCCATCCGAACGGCGGCTACCTCCTCGCCCTGCTCGGTCGGGCGGCCCTGGCCGCGGTGGGGGCCGACGGCGCCGCCGGTGGCCTCGCCGTCGTCGGCGCGACCGCCACCTACGTCAGCGCGCCGGTGATGGGGGCGGGCGTCGTCGAGACGACCGTGCTGCGCACCGGGCGCACCGCCTCCCAGGTCCGCGCCGCGCTCGTGCAGGAGGGGCGGGTCACCGTCGACGTGGTGATGACGATCGGCCGGCTGGCCGACGAGCCGGCGGCATGGGGTGCCGTCCCACCGGTCGAGATGCCGTCGCTCGACGACTGCCGGGCGA
The DNA here is from genome assembly GCA_964416885.1 of uncultured Iamiaceae bacterium. Classification (GTDB taxonomy): domain Bacteria; phylum Actinomycetota; class Acidimicrobiia; order Acidimicrobiales; family Iamiaceae; genus Iamia. The sequence goes on along the minus strand of CAYQGF010000008.1, from coordinate 20,681 downwards.
GGGGCGGGGCCCGGCGCTCTCTGCTGCCCGGGGTGGACGAGCCTCCGCTGGCCCGGGTGCTCCGCACCGACTTCGACCCGGGCGTGCTGTCGTTCCTCTCGGGCACGCCGAGCGGCGAGGGCGAGCTTCGCGCCTGGTTGTCGCTCGTGGACCGGGACTGGGACCCGCTGGCGCTCCTCTTCGCCGTCGACGCCCTCCCGCCGGCCACCTTCGAGGTCGCCATCACGGGCTGGGTCCCGACCCTGAGCCTCACCGCCTACATCCGCGCCGTCCCCGCGCCCGGGCCGTTGTCGGTCCGGTTCCGGGCCCAGGTCATCGCCGGCGGCTTCGTCGACGAGGTGGCCGACATCTGGGACTCGACCGGCCGGCTGGTCGCCCAGTCGACCCAGCTCGCCGCCATCCGCATGCCCCCGCCCGCCTGACGACGGCCGTGGCCGAGTGGGGCCGCGGTGGCGTCCCGCGCTAACGTCTCCCGCTCCGGGGCGCATAGCTCAGCTGGCTAGAGCGCTGCCTTCACACGGCAGAGGTCAGGGGTTCGAGTCCCTTTGCGCCCACCACCATAACCCCAGGTCAGTGGCCCGCTTCGGCGGGCCTTCGTCGCGTCTCGGGTCAGGTGTACCCACGGCCGTACCCACTTGTCGCAGGGGAGGCGTACCGTCGAGGGCATGGCACGAGAGCGTGGGAGCGTCCGCTGGCACCGTGGCGGCTGGGAGGTCCGCGCCCAGGTCGACGGCCGGAGGGTCACCAAGCGGCACCGCGCCCCGAACACCCGCGCCGGGCGCGTCGAGGCCGAGAAGGCCCTCGACGCCCTCCTGGTCTCGCTGTCGGCCGGGACCGAGGCGTTCACCGTCGCCCAGATGCTCGACCGCCACAAGACGGTGTCGTGGCGCGGGTGGGCGCCGTCGACCCGCGCCTCCCACAAGCACCACGCCGCCCCGATCGTCGACGCCATCGGGTCGATGCCCCTCGCCGACCTCCGCAAGCACCACATCCAGGCCCTCTACGACACGTGGGCCGCCGACGGCACCGCACCGGGGACGGTCGCCCGCCGGCACACCGTCCTCGCCGCCGCCCTGAACATGGCCGAGGCCGACGAGCTCATCCTCCGGTCGCCCGCCGCGCACGTCCGCCTCCCGAAGGGCGACGACCAAGCCGCCCTCGACCTCCACGACCTCCCCCCGCACGCCGCCGTCGCCGCCGGGATCGCCCGCCTCGCCCCCGACCCCGCGACCAAGCGGGCCGGGCACCGGCGCCTCCAGGTGGCCGCCGCCCTCGCCCTCGCCACCGGCTGCCGACGCGGCGAGCTGGTCGCCCTCCGGTGGTCCGACGTCGACCTCGCTGCCGGCGACGTCCGCGTCCGGTCCGCCATCTCCGTCGACGACGACGGGAAGATGGTCCGCAAGCTCACCAAGGGCCGCACGGTCCGCACCATCCGCCTCGACCCCGCCGCCGTCGCGGACCTGAAGCGGTGGCAGACCGAGTGCAAGGAGGCAGCCCTCGAGGCCGGCGTCGGGTTCACGCAGCAGATGCCCGTCCTCCCGTCGCCATCAGACCCCCGGGTGCAGTGGCACCCCGACCGGGTCACCAAGACGTGGGACCGCCACCGCAAGGACCTCGGGCTCCCGACCGTGCGGTTCCACGACCTCCGCCACCGGCACGCCACCACGCTCCTCGAGGCCGGGATCCCCGTCCACGTCGTGTCCGCCCGGCTCGGGCACGCCACCCCGACCATGACCCTCAACCGGTACGCCCACGCCGTCCCCGCCGGCGACCAGGCCGCCGCCGACGCCATCGCCGCGGCCCAGGCCGCGGGGTGACGCACAAGGCCCCCGCTGGGAGCTCGGCGTGCGCCGAGAACCGGCTGTCCGAAGAGCCAGTCCTGGGGGCGCCGGTAGAGTGCCAGTCGATGAGCAGTGGGCCGTGGATCGAGCCAGCACTTCCCCCTCCAGTGCCCCCATCGCCTGAGCGCGCGTCCGCTCCCCCCGAGCCCCCGCTGCCTCGTCGGCGCCAGCGCCCGGTACTGCGCAAGGATCACCCGGTTGCCACCGCGTTCGTGGATGAGACTGGAGCGATCTCGAAGGACCGCATCTTTGGCATCGGGCTACTGAAGTTCCGGGAGCCTGCACGATTTCTCAGGCAAGTGCAGAAGTTGCGCGATCAAACGCACTGGTACAACGAGATCAAGTACTACGACATCACGCGTGACTCCCTGTGGTTCTACAAGCGCATCGTGGACCTTTGCGCCGGCTCGCCCGACCTTGAGTTCTTCGCGTTCATCGCCGACCGAAACCACAAGGATCCCATCCAGCGGTTCGGATCGGACTGGGATGCGTACGGCAAGATCGCCGAGCAGTTGGTGGTTGCCTCCGTGCATCCGGATGAGCTCGTCGCGCTCATGGCCGACAACTACTCGACGCCAGACACGGTCCTGTTCGAAGAGGACCTTCGAGCGGCGGTCAACCGACGACTCAAGCGGCTGGCCCTGACCTCCGTCGTGCGGCTGGACTCCCGGTCGAGTGATGGGCTTCAGGTGGTCGATCTCCTGACATCGGCAGTGGCCCACGAGTTCCGAGCGAACGCAGGTCTCGCGTCGAGCACGAGCCCGAAGGGGGAGATTGCTGCGTACGTCCGCAGCATGCTCGGCACCGCGTCTTGCCTCGGCGGCTGGCGCAACACACGCCACAGCATCCAGGTGTACGGCCACGGCTCAGCCACCTGACCTGGGACGACAGGTGGGGGACGGCGCTCGTTGCCGCTGCGAGCAGTTGACGCGCTGTTGTCAAGCGCGGACAGCAACATGTAGGCTTGCCCACGTCGGGTGTGGGCCTCTGGCCTTCAGCCCGTGTTCGTGGAGTAGCCCGGACCCTCACAGGCCCGGGCTACTTCCGTTACTTGGGGTCGATGCCCAATGTTCCCACGGGGGTCCGCTGGCCTTTTCCCGGCGTCGGAGGTTGAGCCCCTGGGCATGACCAGCGGCCAGGAGGTCGCCCGCTTGGCGACGCCGGGCGGTCGAGTGCTGGCCTGACACCCATGCCCAAGAAGAAGAAGCCCGTCACCGTCGAAGACCTCGGCGTCCCGTACATGACCCCCGAGCAGGTGGCCTACTACTTCGCCACCACCCCGTCGCACATTCGCGGCCTCGTCCACCGGCGAGAGATCCCGTTCACGAAGGTCGGGGGCAGGCTCCGGTTCAAGCCGGAGGAGATCAAGGCCTGGGCCGAGGGGAACACCACCACGCCGAACGACTACCGAGAGTGGCTCGACAGCCTGGCCCGGCGGCCGGTGCGATGAGCGACGTGCCCCCGGAGACCCGCGCCCTCCTGGGCGAGCCGTACATCACCGCCGAGGAGGTGGTCGAGATCGCTGGCGTGAAGGCGTGGCGCATCGAGTCGTACCCGCCGGTCCCGAAGACCAGCGTCGGTGGCCGGCCCCGGTACCGGCGGGCCGACGCGGAAGTGTGGCGCGCGTGGGAGGCGTACAAGGAGACCTTGGTCCGCCGGTCGACAGCAGCGGACCGGCTCGGGATCCCCCGCGAGGTGTTCTACCGGATGCTCGGCACCCGCAGGTATGGCTACTACGGCGAGCTCAGCCGCTTCTGGAAGAGGGCGCTGCCAGCCGTGCCGGTCATGGACAGCGACATGGTCGACCCGGACCTGCTTGCCGAGTGGGAAGCGATCGCCGACGCGGTCCGGGCCGAGGTCGAACGGCAACGCCTCCGAGCCGAAAAGGAAGCCGAACGAGCAGCCCGACGAGCTGCCGCCGAACGTGGCGGCAACTAGCGGCGCGGCGCCAACGGTCGAGCACCCCTCGGCTGATGCCCGAGGGGATCCGGACTCCCTCGTTTGGCGACGGTCACGTTCTCGCCGAGGGGATCGGGACGAGGGCCCGGAGTTGTGGATACCAGGCCGTGTGTGTGGCCAACGTCTGTTGGAACGCAGGAGAAAGCCGGAGGAGGTCCTGAGCGTAGGCCTCCCATGACGTCCGGTTGCTCCGAAAGTGGTTCGTGATCGCCGATGCCTGGAGCGCACCCTCGATGACGTCGGCAATCATCTCGGCCATCAGGAGGACCTGGCCCCGTTGCGCACGGTCGAGGGGGAGTTCCCAGCCGTCGTAGAAGTGCGGGAGCATCCACGGTCGGTCCAGAAACTCCTTGACAACTCCGTCGAGTTGTTGGAGCGAACCTTGGACGGCCGCCACGTGCAGAGCGTCTGTCTGCAGTTCGTTGCTTCTCTTGAGCGACCTCGCCTCGAGCGCGAGGAAGACAAGCGACGCCACGATCGCTGCTGCGGAGATGACGGCAATTGCTCGCTCGACGGTCACGCTGTGCTCCCCCTCAACCCTTGGACTCTTCATCATGGCCCAATCGACAGCTCATCCGAGACGCCAGACGACAATGAGGCCCCGTGGGCGGCGACTTCGCGATGTTCTTCGAGTACGTCGATCGACGCCAGGTCGCCCGTCGGCGGCAGGGCTGCGAGGTCGGCTGCGGCGCGGAGGGAGCCGACGGTGATCGACCGGGTGCGGGGCACAACGCGGAGGACGCCGTCGGCGACGAGGTTGCAGATCGCCCTGGTGGAGCACGACAACCGATGCGCAGCCTCCTCGTAGGAGACGGCGTACTTCGGGCGGTGGTCGGCCAGGGCAGCCGAGACGGCCGCTGCCACCTCGGCGCGGATAGCACGAGAGAGATCGTCCATCCGGGCAGTTCTACGCTCAACACGCTGCGCCCCTCCCGTGGTGACGGCCAGGAGACTTGAGGCGGCGTCGTCGGCATCCACGAACCGCGAGCGGCACTCCGGGCAAGAGGAGGGTAGGGCCGGCGTTCGCTTCCGCCGAGGACGCGCCCGAGCGCACTACTACATCTCTTGTAGGAATTCTACGTACGATGTAGCATCCGCACGTGCTCCGAGATGACCTGGACCCCGTTGCCCGCCTGCTGATCCGCAGCTACTTCGGCACCTTCCTCTACAGCCGGTGGTTCCTGGACAACTTCAAGTCCCCTCCGACCTCGATGGACAAGGCCCACACCTTCCGGTCGATCGCTGGCGCCAAGGTGGTGCAGCACCCAGGGCTCGAGCTCGGCAAGTCATGGGTTGAGTTCGGGCGCGTCCAGATCACCCACAGCGACAGCGGCAAGGTCTTCGTCCTCAGGTCCCAGGGCGCCACCACCGCAGAGCAGAAGACCTCCGCCCCAGCGTTGCTCGACAGCAACCAGTACCTACAGCCGCCCATCCACCGCCCCGAGATCCTGGTCGTCTACCGCTTCGGCCGCAACGCCCTGGCCTTGTCGGCAGCAGGGTCAGAGATGCGGGGAAAGAGCGCCCGGCTCGAGATGTCCGGCCCCGCCGTACTCGTCGACACCTGGCCGTACTCGTCCGTCGACGACGACCCCGACGACAGCAGGACCTTCCACCAAGGTGCGGCAGACGCGTTCGAGGACCTCGACAGCCTCAACTTCGACATCGACGGGGAGCACGGGTGAACCGGCTTCGCGCCTACCGCGAGATCGAGGACATCAACCAGGAGGAGCTGGGCGAGCTGCTCGGCTTGGCCCCGTCCACCGTCGGGGCGATCGAAGTTGGTCGTCGCGAGATGACATGCGACATGTCGCCGACCGGCTACTCGTCGGACCGGTTCGAGTTGCCCGAGATGTCCGAACCGCTGCACCGCCACCGGGCCGCCACCAAGGCGTCGGCCAAGAAGCGAGCGAAGGAACTCGTACGCCTAGCCGGCGAGGTCTTCGGGGAGCTGCGGCGGGCTACGCCCCGCGCTCCAGCGACCGCCGTCGAACGACTGGCCCCGCCAACAGACTTCGGCGTGGTAGAGGACTACGCGGTCGAGGCGAGGTACATGCTGCGCCACGAAGAGAAGGGCCCGATCTCCAACCTCACGTCGGCCGTAGAGCGGGCCGGAGTCTGCATCGTCCCGATCGTGGGGCTCGAAGGCATCGACGGGATCTCGTCATGGGTCGGTGACGTGCCGGTCATCGGCCTCAACCCTCATGTCCCAGGCGACCGCTACCGCCACAGCCTGGGCCACGAGCTCGGTCACCTGTCCTTCCACACCAAGAAGTCCGAGCTGTCCGAAGCAGAGGCCAGCCGGTTCGCAGGCGCACTCCTCTTCCCGCGCGACGAGTTCGACGAGGCCATGCCCGAGGACCCGATGTTGCGCGACTTCGTCGGCCTCAAGCGTTCCTGGGGCGTGTCCGTCGCCGGGCTCGTCTACCGAGCACACGAGCTGGGGCACATCGACGACCGGCGATACCGAGCCATCCAGATCCAGATGTCGAAGTGGCGCAAGAACGAGCCCGCGCAGATGGCGCCCGTTCATGGGACCCTCTTCGGTCGCCTGGTCGAGGTCAACGGCGGTGTCTCTACGGTGGCCCGCGACCTCGGGGTCAACACCGACCATGTCGGCGAGCTCTTGAACTGGAGCCACCTTCGGCTCGCCTGACCGGCCAGCACCGCTCAGAGGCCGGCACCGTCATGGTCGATCGACGGCCGTCGAGGGATCGAGGCCCGTGGCCGTAGCGACCTCGACGAGCCGGACTTTCGCCTCGTACATCCGCCGCCCCGCTGCGTTGACGGCCTCGCTGACATCGCCGGTGCCATGCACGGCCGCCTCCTGGACCTCGATCACACGGTCGAAGTAGTCGCTCATCGCTTCGGCCAGGCCAGCGGGGCCGAGGTAGCGGAGCTCGTCGAGGGACTGGCTGACCATCTCGACCGCTGTCTTGAGGTCGTCGGTGCTGGTTGGCGGGCGCAGCCGACCGAGTGGGCTGAGCTGACGGCGCAGCTCGGCTTCGACGTACCGGCCCGCTGCCGCCGCGATCACTGTGCTCGCCCGGACCGCCCGGAGCACCGCCTCCTCGCGGACGGCGTCTCTTCGCCCAGCCGCGGCGTCCTCGGTCGGGTTGCGGTGCTCGCTGTTGTTGTGGTGCTGATGGGTTCGTCCGTCGCGCCACTGAAGCCAGGCGAACAAGGCGGCCAGGACGGTGGCGAAGCCGACCAAGATCGCGAAGGCCTGTCCCACCTCGCGCCACCCGACACCGATCACCGGTCTTGTTCGCCCTTCTCGGTCAGGTCCCAGCCGTCGGGGTCGATAGCGGCGTGGTGCGCGACGGGGTCATGCTCGGTCACATCTGCCACTGGTTCAGCCCCTCCTCGCTGCCCGACCCTCAGGTCGCGTCGTCTTTGGCGGGTGGACTCTCTCGCTCGAACACCAGCGCGGCGTGCGTCCCGTTCGAGGTGGTCCCCTCGCTCACGCCGAGAACCTATGTCACCCGAGGCACCTCTAGGCGGGTCACCTTCGCCTTCTATCGCCCTGGGCCTCAGCGGTGCACTGGGCAACCCAGTCGTCGAGCTCCGAGATCCGGAACCGCACCAACCGGCCGACCTTGTGGAACGGGATGCGCCGGTAGTGCACCCACCACTTGATGGTCGAGGGGGCGACCCCGAGGTGGGCGGCGGCCGTCTCCTTCGACACGTACGGCTCCGACATCGCTGACTACTCGTCGTCGTGAAGGAGTAGCGACCGTCCCGACGGCTCGTCCTCCAGAGGGAGTGGGGCGGGAGGCTCGATCCGCTCGAAGTCGATCAGCTTGTAGGCCGGTCGCCTTGACGTCGCCACGTCGGCCTGCGGAACGTGCACCTCGACGGACGCCTTGACGTGCCACTCGCCAGACACGGCATCGGAGATCCTCTGGGCGTCCTTCGCCAGGAACGAGCCCCTGTAGGTGATGTCGGCCTCGGACCGCAGGGTGAACGTGAGGGCCTCACGGAGCACCCCTGTCATCACGCCGCGGATCTCCACGGGCTCCGGTTCGTCCCGGGTCGTGCGGAGGACCTCGTTGATCCGACGCGCCGCTGCCGGTGGGACGTCGACGAGCCGGGGGATGTCCTCGCCGTGGACCGGGCGCCACTCCATCCGGGACATCACCTAGGAGTCGGCGAGCGCACCGGTGAGGTCTCGGAGTGCCGAGACGCTGTTGGCGCCGAGCCCGTTGACGGACTGCACGATCGGCTCGGGGTCAAAGGTGTCGCCATCGGCGACGCTGCCGCTCGCGAGCACGTCGAGGATGCGAATCATCGCGGGCACCACCCCAGCCGTCGCCGCCGCGGTCGACCTTGGCACCGACGCCCGCCGAGAGGGCCGGTGGGGCATCGTCGAGGCCAACCCCGACCTCACCACCCAGGCCGCCGTCAACTCCTCCGCGCCACGATCGCTCGATCGCCACGCCGCCCTCGCGCCCTCGTGGGAGGTCGACCTCGACCCGGCCGTGTGGACGCCCGACGACCTGTGGGTCGGGGACCTCTCCCGCCTGGTCGTCAACTCGCTGCGGCTCAACACCGACACCGTCGAGCGGGTCCACGAAGTCACCGTCACCGACGACGGCAACGGCACACCGACCCCGACGCTGCGCCTGTCCCAGGGCGAGCTGGCCCGCAACCTCGACGCCCTGCTGCGCCGGCTCCCTGCCCGCCTTACCCAGCTGGCTCGGAGGTGACCTGGTTGTACCCACGGCTGTACCCACGGAGCCGGTCCGACCGGTGCCGAGGGACGGTGCTCGTTCGGCTCAAGCCGTTGCCTGCAAGGGAGGCCGCAACCCTCCGGGCCGTCTGACCCCGTTCACACGGCAGAGGTCAGGGGTTCGAGTCCCTTTGCGCCCACCAAAGCAGTCACGTTCGAACCCCGGCACACAGTGTCGGGGTTCTTGCTTTCCCAGGGGAGCGAGCCTGCCGGTCGCTCCCACGATGGGGCTTCGAACGCGCCGGCCAATAGGCGTTCAAGCTTTGTGTCACCGGACCCTTCGGCATCGGCCGACGGCCCGGCCAGCAGCGATGAGAGGTGGCCCTCCGCCCCTGCCGTCCTCTCCCCCTGCAGGCGCCGATCAAGATCGTCTGCAAGCAGCACCTGGTAGACGTCTTGCAGGTTGCTCCCAGCCACTCCATCTGCGACAAGCCAGAGCGCATCGACCACGGAAGCAAGCAGATCCCGCTTGCCCTGTCCGTCGCAGTCGTCGTACGCCCTGAACCGCCCTGGGTTCGTTGGAGGCTCCTGACCTTGGAAACGAGGATGGAGTCATGCCGAAGGAGATCACGCCGGGGAAGGCGACGACGCGTCGCTACAGCGAGGCGGAGAAGGAGCGGGCGGTGCGGGCGGTCCGTCAGCTGCGCAAGGAGCTGGGCACCGATCACGGGACGATCAAGCGGGTTGCTGATCAGCTCGGGATCGGGATCGAGTCGCTGCGGTCGTGGGTGAAGCAGGCCGAGATCGACGCCGAGTGCGTCTACGGGCCCGACGCCCCGAGACCGTGGGACGATGTCGACCAACTCGAGCTCGCCACCCTCGGATGGGTGCACTGGTTCAACGAGCAGCGGCTCCACAGTCACTGCGGCCACCGGCCGCCCGCCGAGCACGAAGCAGCGTTCTACGCTGCCCAACAGACCTGCCCCACCGGGGCCGGAAACCCAAACCCCTGAGCCTCCACCAGACCCAGGGCGGTTCAGACGCTCCTTGGCGTACTTGGGTTTCAGGGTTTGTCGCTTGGTATCTTCGCCAGCTGCGCCGCCGCGTTGAGTATTGACACCCAAGAAGCCCCTGAGGATGCCGATCGGTGAATCTCAGTGAAGTGGTCGGTGCGGCTGGAGCGGTCGCCCTGTTTTTCGGCATCGTGACGTTGCTGCTCGCAGCCGTTGGCCGCCTCGGGGGCGGGACATGGCGTGACGAGTCCCCGGACCATCTGTTGCGCCGGTCGCCGCAGCTTGTCGTTTTTTGGTTTGCTCTACGGTGGTGGCGCTACGCGGTCGTAACTGTCCTGGCTGGGGTAGGCCTGCTGGCTTGCGCAGGCGCTATCTCGGCAATCTCTTAGACTCCTGGCAGTAGCACCAACCGTTAAGCGTCGTGGTCGTCCGGGGCGACGGGAGAGCTCCTGCCCCCTAGCTTTGATTAGCTGTTCTTGTTCGACCGAACAGGCCGCGAAACCCTGAGCCCCAACGACCTGAGAGCAAACGCGGAAACTGAGGTCGACACGCTTAACCACGTCGGTACGCGCGATCGAGCGTAGTTCGGCGGCCTGGTTCGAACGGACGGCCGTCGGCTGTGCGGCTCTCCGATGAGGGCTCGACCGCTTGCCGCAACGAGCGTTGTCGGAAGCGGCGCATGACATGGCGTGGGGTCAGAGTCTCAGCGCCCGGTCAATCCGGTTCGCGATCCGCTCGGCCTCGGCGTTCGGCTGCCGCAGATCCCACATCGTCCGTCGCAACAGTTCCTCGAGCGTCCGGATCCGCTCTTCCCGAGCTGCCACGGCGGCGTCATGCCCGGCCCACTGGCGGATCAGGGCCCAGCGGGCCCGCCAGTCGATGAGCAGCGAGTTGAGATGGTGATTGCCCGGCTCTCGGAGCTTCATGCTCCACTGACGCTCGTCGGCGTCGACGGCGTCCAGCACGGTCTGGGGCTCGGTCGCTGCGAACGCCTGGGCGAGGCTGAGCCCACAGCTGAACGGCAGGTAGTGCGTCCCGTGCCGGTCCCGGTAGCCGGCGGGATGGGACGGCACCGTGGTCTTGGCCCGCTCGGCCACCCGCTCCAGCCCCTCGGGCTGGAAGGTCAGGATGCCTCGATAGAAGCTGCAGTCCCGATCGCCGGCGCACTCGATGACCTCCTCGGCGGCAGCGGCCACCGGGTGGTCGTCGCCCGGGTAGTCCCGCTCGTCCACCCGGGCGAGTTCGGCAGCGTTGCGCTCGTCCCGAAGGAAGGGTCTGTCAAGAGAACGGTGTAACCGAGGTCGGCGGTGTCAGTGGGTGGTGGTGAAGAGTCGGCCTTCGAAGGTGATGGCGAAGGCGTTGAGGGACTCGATGGCGTTGGTGGAGTAGATGACCCGGCGGATCTCGGGGCTGTAGTCGAGGAACGGGACGAACTCGGTCCAGGCGTTGGCCCAAAGGCCCTTGATCGCCGGGTACTTGTCGCCCAAGACCTCGTGGAACTCCTCCAGGCGGGCCTTGGCGTCGGCCTCGTTGACCGCCGTGTAGACGGGCCGCAGTTCCTTGGCCATCCGGTCCCAGTCGGCCCGCGACGCGAGGCGGAACGTGTTGCGGATCAAGTGGATCACACAGGTCTGGACGATGGCGAGGGGCCAGGTGGTCCCGATCGCGTCGGGGAGGCCCTTCAGCCCGTCGCAGCAGACGATGCACACGTCCTCGACGCCACGGTTCTTGATCTCGGTGAGGGCCTGGAGCCAGTACTTGGCGCCCTCGCCGCCGGTCCCGGCCCACAGTCCGAGGATGTCGCGCTTGCCGTCGACGGTGACCCCAACGGCGCAGTAGATCGGCCGGTTGGCGACCTGGCCGTCGCGGATCTTGACGACCATGGCGTCGATGAAGATCACCGGTACACGCGGTCGAGGGCCGGTTCTGCCACTCGGCCATCTCTTTCGAGCACCCTGTCGGTGATCTTCGAGACCGTCTCCCTCGACACGTCGGTGCCGTAGACCTCCGCGAGATGGGCTTGGACCTCGCCGGTGGTGAGGCCCTTCGCGGTCAGCGACATCACCATCGCGTCGACACCGCCGAGGCGGCGCTGACGCTTCCGGACGATCTTGGGTTCGAAGGACCCGTCGCGGTCGCGGGGCACGTCGATCGCAACGGGGCCGACCTCGGTGATCACGGTCTTGGTCCGGGTGCCGTTGCGGGAGTTCCCGCCGTCCCGCCCGGCGGGGTCGTGCTTGGCGTAGCCGAGATGCTCGTCGAGCTCGGCCTCCAGGCTCGCTTCGAGGACCTTCTTCGTGATATCGCCGAGCGGCCCGCCCGGCCCGACGAGCTCGGTGCCCTCGGCGCGGGCCTGCTCGACCAGTGCCCCGGCCAGCTCGGTCGGGCGAGGCACCGGTGCCGCCGGCGGCGGCAACACGAAGCCCGTCAACGTCAGGCTCGGTCGCGTGTGGTTCGGTGGTGGTCATGGTCACGGTGTCCTTCCTGCCGAAGCCCTCAGCCTCGGCCGGTCAGGCCAACCGAGTTACACCGTTGTTCTTACAGTCCCTCGTCCCAGCGTGGGAGGCACCTTCAGCGGATACGCGACCTTCAACGCCCTACCAAGTCGGTGGATCCAGGCTTAGCGACACGTGAACTGTGGACGCATCAGCGTCGAAGGCGTTCGACACAAGCTCCTCGATCGCCTTGTTAGGGCTGCTGTAGAGGCCTTCGGAGAAGAGCGCTATGATCTGGTAGCTGAGCTCTACGTTGATGGTGTCGGTGACGCTGCCAGCCTCGTGGAAGCTGGCATCCGGCGCGGGCGCGGGCATGTGCCGCAGCATGCGCACCCCCTGCGACAGGCGGCCGCAGGCAGATGTCTGATGCCAGTCGCAGCCTTCGTCAGTCGGCTAGCGGTGCTCGGTCCGAATGCCGGCTGCGCTGAGGCCTGATCGGACCACGAAGCTCGACAAGCCCAACGACGCAGCGAGCGATGGGATCGACTCGCCGGCGCCGTAACGTTTGGCGGCCTCGGACAACTGGGCGCCGTGGAGCTTTCGGGACGGTCGGGTTTGGACCTGGCGACGGGCCAGATGAGCCCGCACCGCGGTGTCGCTGATGCCGAACTGGCGGGCCAGCGCCGCCTTCGAAGCGCCGGCCCGATACTCGGCGACCAGCTGATCTACCTCGGCGTCACACAACCGAGTCTGGTGCTGCCGCGGCGATGCACTCTGGTCTGGCGCCTCTGACGTGGTACTCATGATTTTGAGCGTTCTCTTCGGTACGGGCCGTAGTGCGCGGCCTCCATCGGGATAGGGCCACCAACCCCGGCCGCCTGCCGGGGCTCCGCTCGGGTCGAGGCCGGGGGAGCTGGCGGGGGGGAGCGGTCGGGAGCTCGGGCCTCCACGGAGGGACGCGACGACCCGACCTGGACGCGTCGGGTGTCGTACCATCGGCGTTCAGAAGGAGGTCAGAGTGGCCACCGAGGACTCTCGCCTGGATCCACGCGGCGTGACCTGGGGGCTGGTGGCGGTCGCCCTGGTGCTCGCCATCACGTTCCTGGGGAGCGGCGAGCTGGTGTGGTTCGACGCCGCGCTCGTCGGCTACCTGTTCGGGCTGGTCTTCGCCGCCTTCGGGATCGTCTACCGCTACTCGGTCTGGCTCCGGCGGCCGCCGACGGCGATGTTGAACCGGCGGGGATGGGACGCCTTCCGGGCCCGCAAGGCCCGCAACGCGGCGGCCCTCCCGGCCCTCGTCGGCACCCAGCTGTTGGCCCAGACCTTCATCTTCCGGCGTTCACCGGTGCGGTGGCTGGCCCACCAACTGGTCTTCTGGGGCTGCATCCTGGCCGCCCTGATCACCGTCCCGCTGACGCTGGGCCTGCTCCACTTCGAGAGCGTCGGCCAGGACGCCGACCGCTACCAGGTGTACGTGTCCCGGCTCGGGACGGCCGAGTTCGAGGCCGACACCGTCATCGGGTGGGTGACCTTCCACGGCCTCGACATCTCGGCGGTGCTGGTGCTCGCCGGGGTCTTCCTGTTCCTCCGGCGCCGGCTCCACGACCCCGGGGCGCTGGCGGTCGAGCGGGGCGGCGACTTCCTGGTGCTGGCCGGGCTCTTCGCGGTGTCGGTGACCGGTCTGTTCCTCACCGTGTCGAGCATGTGGCTGCACGGCCAGTTCTACGCCGCCCTGAGCACGATCCACGCCCTGACGGTGATCCTCGGGCTGATGTACATCCCGTTCGGGAAGCTGTTCCACATCTTCCAGCGGCCGGGGAACCTCGGCGTCGCCTACTACCGGGCGGCCAACGAGGTCGGCGCCCAGGCGACGTGCCGCCGCTGCGGCGAGGGCTTCGCCAGCGTCCAACAGGTCGCCGACCTCCAGGAGGTCCTCCCGCAGGTCGGCTTCGACTACGCCCTCGCCGGGGGCGGCAGCTACCAGGACACCTGCCCGCAGTGCCGCCGGGCCAGCGTGACCCTTGCCCAGGCGGCGCGAGTGGGAGGGTTCGGCTGATGGCCCGCATCCCGGTGACCGAGGAGAGCCTGGTCGAGCGGTTCGGCCCCCACCTCAACGAGGCCCCGCCCGGCGGGTGGGACGCCGACCTCGAGATCGACAAGGTGGTCGAGACGCACTGCTGCTTCTGCGGTCAGCAGTGCGGGATCAAGCTCAAGGTCCACGACAACGAGGTCGTCGGCTTCGAGCCCTGGTACGACTTCCCCTTCAACGAGGGCAAGCTCTGCCCCAAGGGCGTCAAGCGCTACCTCCAGGGCAGCCACCCCGACCGGCTGCTGCACCCGATGGTGCGCGACGAGGCCGCGCCCGGCGGGTTCCGCCGCATCGGGTGGGACGAGGCCCTCTCGACGGTGGTCCGCGAGGTCCAGAGGATCCAGGCGACCTACGGCGACGACGCCTTCGCCATGCTCTCGGGCGTCTCGCTGACGAACGAGAAGAGCTACCTGGTAGGCAAGTTCGCCCGGCTCGCCCTGCACACCGCCAACCTCGACTACAACGGCCGCTTCTGCATGGTCTCGGCCGGCGTCGCCAACAAGAAGGCGCTGGGGATGGACCGGGCGCCCAACCCGTGGAGCGACATCCCGCTCGCCGACGTGGTGTGGACGGCGGGCACCAACGTGGCCGAGACCTTCCCGATCACCACCAGCTACATCTGGCGGGCCCGCGACCGGGGGGCGAGGCTCATCGTCCAGGACCCCCGCGTCGTCCCGCTGGCCCGCACCGCCGACCTCTTCCTCCCGGTGCGCCCGGGCACCGACTCGGCCCTGTTCGGTGCGGTGCTCCACGAGCTGGTCCGCCACGACTGGCTCGACCACGACTTCATCGAGGCCCACACCACCGGCTTCGAGGAGGCCGCCGCGGCCGCGGCCGAGATGACGCCGCGGTGGGCGGCGGAGGTCACCGGCGTCCCCGCGGCCCGCATCGAGGAGGCCGCCGAGCTGTGGGGCACCTCGGCCACCGGGATGCTCCTCCACGCCCGGGGCATCGAGCAGCAGACCAAGGGCACCGAGAACGTGCTGGCCGCCATCAACCTCGGCCTGGCCACCGGCAAGTTCGGCAAGCCCGGGTGCGGGGTGTCGACGATCACCGGGCAGGGCAACGGCCAGGGCGGCCGGGAGCACGGCCACAAGTGCGACCAGCTCCCCGGCAACCGCGACATCACCGACCCCGCCGACCGCGAGGCCGTCGCCCGGGTGTGGGGCGTCGACGCCGACGAGATCCCGGGCAAGGGGCTCCCGGCCCAGGCGATCATCGAGGCGATCCACGCCGGGGAGGTCAAGGGCCTCCTGTCGATCTGCTTCAACCCGGCCGTGTCCGCCCCCGACACCGCCTTCACCGCCGAGGCCCTCGACAAGCTCGAGTTCTACGCCGTCATCGACTTCTTCCTCTCCGAGTCGGCCCACCACGCCGACATCGTCCTCCCGGGCTCGCTCCACGAGGAGGACGAGGGCACCTCGACCAGCGGCGAGGGTCGGATCATCAAGATCAACGCCGCCGTCGACCCACCGGGGGAGGCCCGCCGGGACTGGGAGGTCCTCCTCGACCTGGCCGAGCGCCTGGGCCGGGGCGAGCACTTCCGCTACGAGAGCACCGAGGAGATCTTCGACGAGCTGTGCCGGGCCTCCTCGGGGGGCAAGGCCGACTACACCGGCGCCACCTGGGACCGGATCGAGTCCGAGATGGGCCTGTTCTGGCCGGTGCCCGAGGTCGGCCACCCGGGCACGCCCCGCCTCTACGAGGGCGGCCGCTTCGCCCACCCCGACGGCCGGGCCCGGTTCCACGCCGTCCCCTTCCGCCCGCCCGCCGAGGTGGTCGACGACGACTACCCGGTCTGGCTGACCACGGGCCGGGTGGTGAGCCAGTACCTCTCCGGCACCCAGACCCGCCGGATCGCCGGGCTCGTGGCCCAGTACCCGGAGCCGCGCTGCGAGATGCACCCCACGCTGGCCGCGTCGCTCGGCGTGGCCGACGGGGAGCCGGTCACGGTGCGGTCCCGCCGGGGCGAGATCACCCTGCCCGCCGCCGTGGTCACGACGATCCGGCCCGACACCGTCTTCATCCCGTACCACTGGCCCGGTACCCAGGCCGCCAACCAGCTGACCGTCCGCGCCGTCGACCCCCTCTCCAAGATGCCCGAGTTCAAGGTCGCCGCGGTCCGCGTCGCCCGGGCCGGGGCGACCGACGGAGGCCCCGACGGGAAGGAGGTCCCGACGTGAAGGCCGCCCGCTACGGCATCGACGACCGACCGATCTTCGTCATCGACCAGAGCCGCTGCATCGGCTGCGAGGCGTGCGTCCAGGCCTGCCAGGAGTGCGGCACCCACCGGGGTCAGTCGCTGATCCACCTGGAGCGCATCGACCGGGCGGCGAGCACCCAGACCGCGCCGATGGTGTGCATGCACTGCGAGGACCCCACCTGCGCCCACGTCTGTCCGGCCGACGCGATCAAGCAGAACGAGGACGGTGTCGTGCAGTCGGCGCTCAAGCCCCGCTGCATCGGCTGTTCGAACTGCGTGCTGGCCTGCCCGTTCGGGGTGCCCAAGTACGTCGCCGACTTCGACCAGATGATGAAGTGCGACATGTGCACCGACCGCACCGCGGAGGGCTACGCGCCGATGTGCGCGTCGGTGTGCCCGAGCGAGGCCCTCTGGTACGGCACGCCCGAGGAGTTCCACGCCACCCGCCGGGGCGCGCTGGTCGACGGCTGGCTCTTCGGCCGCCAGCGGGTGGCCACCAAGGTGTACGCCGTCGTCGACGACCTCGAGGCGGGGCCGATCGACGTGGCGACGGCCTCGACCCGCAGTTGGCTCGACGACCCCTTCGGCCTGGAGGCGACCTCACCATGAGCGATGACGCGGTCCCCGTGTGGAAGCGGGACTTCCCGTACGAGGCGGCGGCCGAGGACGAGGTCACTCGGCGGGAGTTCGCCCGCTACCTCGTCGCCGGGGCCGCGGTGATGGCTGCTGGCAACGTCGGCATCGCGGCGTGGACCCAGCTGCGCCGCATCAACACCGGCGAGGAGCGCGACCTCGTCGCCCTCGACGAGGTGCCGGTCGGCGAGACCCACCTGTTCCGGTACCCGACCGAGGCCGACCCGGCCGTCCTGCTCCGGCTCGACGAGACCGACGTCGTCGCCTTCAGCCAGAAGTGCACCCACCTGGGCTGCGTCGTCTACTACGAGGCCGACGAGGACCGCTGGCACTGCCCCTGCCACGAGGGCAACTTCGACACCCGTACCGGCGCCGTCGTGTCGGGGCCGCCGCCGCGGCCGCTCGGGCGCATCGACGTCGAGGTCCGCGACGGCCGGATCTGGGCGCTGGGGTACGAGCCGTGAGGACCTCCCGGCAGGCCCCTCGGGCGTCGTCCGCGCTCGCCGTCTACGTGATCGTCCTGGTGGCGTTCCAGGTGTTCCTCTTCACCGTGGCGGTGGAGGCCTTCGCCGCCGACGACGAGGTCCTGGCGTGGAGCACGGCGGGGGTGTCGGTCGCCCTGGCCGCGGCCTCCGCGGTCCTGTACCGGTACCTGCGCCCATGACCCGGGCCGGGGCGGCGGCGGCTGAGAAGGTGCGGACGCTGTTCCCGGGCTACTTCGCCATGGTGATGGCGACCGGCATCGTCGCCATCGCCGCCATCCAGCAGGACCTCCGGGCGCTGGCCGAGGTGCTCTACGTCGTCGCGGCCGTCTCCTACGTCGTCCTCGCCGGGCTCCTGCTCTGGCGGATCGTCGTCGTCCCGGGCCTGGTCGCCGCCGACGTCACCAGCCACGCCAAGGGGTTCGCCTTCCTCACCACGGTGGCGGCGACCAACGTGCTGGGCGCGGCCTCGGGGCTGGTCCACGGGTGGTGGGGCCTGGCGTGGGGCCTCTGGTGGGGGAGCCTGGCGCTCTGGGCCGTCTGCGCCTACGCCACCCTCTTCGCCGTCGTGCTCAAGGGGCCCAAGCCCGGGCTCGACCACGGCATCAACGGCACCTGGTTCCTGCTCACGGTGTCGACCGAGTCGATCGCCGTCCTCGGGGCCCTGCTCCTCCTCCGCCACGAGAGCGACACCCTGGCCTTCGTCGTCCTCGCCGCCTTCGTGCTCGGGCTGGTGCTGTACCTGATCGTCATGACGATGGTCTTCCTCCGGTGGACCTTCTCCGAGCTCGACCCCTCCGAGGCCGACCCGCCGGCCTGGATCGCCGCCGGGGCCGTGGCCATCACCGTCCTGGCCGGTTCCAACCTGCTGCTCGCCCGAGAGGCGTCGCCCCGTCTCGACCGGGTCGCCCCGTTCCTGGAGGGGATGGTCGTGCTGGCCTGGGCCACGGCGACGTTCTGGTTCCCCCTGATGGTGGCGATCGGGGTGTGGCGCCACCTGATCAACCGCCTCCCGTTGCGGTACCACCCGTCGTACTGGGCGCTGGTGTTCCCGCTGGGCATGTACGGGGCGGCCACGTTCCGGATGCGGGCCGCGGTCGAGCTGGAGACGATGGCGTGGTTGCCGCAGGCCACGCTGGCGGTCGCCCTCCTGGCCTGGACGGCGACCTTCGCCGGGCTGGCGCTCCAGGGCCTGGCCGCCCTCCGCCGTCCACCGACGGGGTGACCTCATGATGGGGTGGGGGAGGACCGATGATCTCGGGGTGGAACGGTTCCCCCTCGCGCTCGTCGTGGCCGTGTCGTTCGGCGCGGCCGCGCTGGCGGTGGCGCTCGAGGCCCCGGCCGTGGTGCGGGGACCGCTCGTGCTGTGGGCCGTGTTGGGGGCGCCGGCCCCGGTGGTCGCCAGCCGGCTCCGGGCCCGGCCGGGGGCCGAGCGCTGGGTGGTGGGCGTCGCCGCCGCGGCATCGGTGGCGATGATCGCGTCCCTGGTGGTGCTGTACGCCGGTGTCTGGTCGGCGCCGCTGGTGCTCGGCCTGCTCGCCGTGGTGTGGCTGGTCGTGGCCGGTGGCCGCCGCCTGGCTGGATGACCTCCGTCGGATGGCCATCCCACCAAATCTGATTGTGTCCGTCGGGTTTAGATGAATTCGTCACGAATCGTGATAATGCGGCTTGAGTCAACCACCGAGCGTGACTACGGTGCGGTGTCGTGACGACCGCAGCCGCCACCGCCGCCACCACCCTCCTGACCCGGGTCGACGGGCCTGTGACCCCCGTCGAGCCGACCCCGGACCGCCGCCGGGCCGACCGCCGCCGCCGTCCGTCCCGACGCCTCAGCCCCATGCCGTGCGTCTCGGTGGTGATCCCGACGCTCAACGAGGCCGAGAACCTGCCCCACGTCCTGCCCCACATCCCCGAGTGGGTCGACGAGGTGGTGATCGTCGACGGTCGCTCCACCGACGACACCATCGCCGTGGCCCGGGAGCTGCGGCCCGACGTGGTGATCGTCGAGGACAAGGAGCCGGGCAAGGGCCGGGCCCTGATGGCCGGCTTCCACGCCAGCACGGGCGAGATCCTCGTCACCCTCGACGCCGACGGCTCGATGGACCCCCGGGAGATCCCCCGCTACGTGTACGCCCTGCTCGCCGGGGCCGACTTCGTCAAGGGTTCCCGCTTCGTCCACGGCGGCGACACCGACGACATGACCCTCTTCCGGCGGCTCGGCAACCGGGGGCTCACCGAGGTCGTCCGGCGCACCTACGGAGGCCGGTTCTCCGACCTCTGCTACGGCTACAACGCCTGCTGGCGCGACGTCCTGCCGTACCTCGAGGGCCGGGCCCCGGGCTTCGAGATCGAGACCCACATGAACATCCGGGCCCTCAGCGCCGGCCTCGCCGTCGTCGAGGTG
The DNA here is from genome assembly GCA_964416885.1 of uncultured Iamiaceae bacterium. Taxonomy (GTDB): domain Bacteria; phylum Actinomycetota; class Acidimicrobiia; order Acidimicrobiales; family Iamiaceae; genus Iamia. The sequence goes on along the minus strand of CAYQGF010000008.1, from coordinate 953 downwards.
CCGAGCTTCGAGGCCGAGCGGGTGCACGGGGTCAGCAACCTGCGGACCATCCGCGACGGCAGCCGGGTCCTGCGCACGATCGTGACCGAGCGGCGGCGCCTGGCCCGCTCCGACCTCCCGGCCCAGGCCGAGCGCCGGGCCGCCCACGCCCTCACCCAGGCCGAGCGCGACGCCAAGGTCACGGGCGAGGAGGTCCCGGCCACCCGCCCCGCCCTCACCGTCAGCGCCGTGGTGTGCACCCACGACCTGGCCCGTTGGGACGACCTGGTCCGCTGCGTCGGCAGCCTCCGCAACCAGACCGTGACCCCCACCGAGGTCGTCGTCGTCGTCGACCACAACGCCTCGCTGCTCGACCGGGCGACGACCGAGCTCGACGGCGTCGTCGTCGTCCCCAGCGCCGGGCCCCGGGGCCTCTCCGGCGCCCGCAACACCGCCATCGACACCGCCCGCGGCGACATCGTGGCCTTCATCGACGACGACGCCCACGCCGACATCGACTGGGTGGAGCGGCTGCTCGCCGCCTACGGCACCGACGACACGGTGCTGGCCGTCGGGGGCGCGGTCCTGCCCGAGTGGGACAGCGCCCGGCCGGCGTGGATGGTCGAGGAGATGGACTGGGTCGTCGGCTGCACCTACCGGGGCCTCCCCGAGGTCCGCTCCGGCGTGCGCAACGTGATCGGCGCCAACATGTCGTTCCGGCGCCAGGTGCTGGTCGACGTGGGCGGCTTCGACAGCGGGCTCGGCCGCCAGGGCGACGACGGCGCCGGGTGCGAGGAGACCGAGGTCTGCATCCGGGCCCGCCAGCAGAACCCCGGCGGCACGGTGCTGTTCGAGCCGGCGGCCCGGGTGTGGCACCACGTCCCCGCCGACCGGGCCACCTGGTCGTACTTCGTGCGCCGGTGCCGGGCCGAGGGCCGCTCCAAGGCGGGCGTGTCCCAGCGCACCGGGGCCGA
>CAYQGF010000007.1:16377-28159 GCA_964416885.1 uncultured Iamiaceae bacterium | reverse complement strand
CGTCGGAGATCCGGACCTCCCACTCGATGCCCGGGACCGACGCGAGCACGGCCCGTCCGACCGCCGTGAGCTCGCTGGAGGTCGGGATGTAGGCACGGTCGCGGCCGGCGAGGACGGTCCGCATCCTGACGGTGCCCGGCCGGCCCCGACCGCCCAGCTCGGCGAGCACCTGGTGGAGGGCGCCGACCGTGCACAGCCGGGCGCGGAGCACCTCCTCCACGGCGCGATCGAGGGTCCGCGGCCCGATGAGACGGGCGAGGTCGAACATCGTCCTCGGCACCGTGAGCACGGGGATGCCCCGGACGACGGTCGTGTGATGGGCCGGCACCCTGGTCGACCGGCGCACGATCAGCGAGCCGCGGTTGGCGTTGGTGCCGTACAGCCGGGTGACCTCGACCAGTCCGGCCGGCCCGTGGACCGGGACGTGGTGGATGCGTGCCGCGGTGCGGTGCGACGCCCACACGTCGCCCTCGAGGCCACGGATCGCCCCCAGGGTGCGGGCGTCGTCGGTCAGGGGCGCGCCGCCGACCAGCCAGGCTCCCGACCCGAGGTCGACCAACCGGCCTGCGGCCACCAGGCGGGCGACGGCACCCCGCGACAGCCCGGCCGCCACGAGGTCGTTCGTCCCGAGCACGCCATGGCTCGCCGCGGCCTGCCCCAGGGCCCGTCGCCACTCGATCATGCCATCAGGTGTGCCCTCACAGCTTTTCCGTCAATCTCATGCCAAGGATAAGTGCGAACTTTGAGTGATCTGTTCCGCTGGGCGGTCGTACCCGCTCAAAGTTCGGGGGGTGGCGGGGGATGGGGCGTCGCCGGCGAGGGTGGGGCGGGTGGGCGATGGCGGGCATCGCGTGGGGGAGGAGGGGCGGAGGTAGGATCGGCCGATCATGGCGTCCGTCTGGCCGGCCCTCGAGGCCATCCTCCCCCGGGTGGCCAAGCCGGCGCGCTACATCGGCGGCGAGGACGGCGCCCAGGAGCCCGAGCACCGCGCCGGTCAGGTCGCCTGGCTGCTGGCCTACCCCGACACCTACGAGATCGGGCTGCCCAACCAGGGGCTCCAGATCCTCTACGAGATCCTCAACGAGCGGCCCGACAGCGTCGCCGAGCGCACCTACGCCCCCTGGACCGACCTCGACGCCCTGCTGCGCGAGCACGGCGTCCCGCTGTTCTCCGTCGACACCCACCGCCCGGCGAGCGACTTCGACATCCTGGCGTTCAACCTGTCGGCCGAGCTGACCTACACCAACCTGCTTGCCATGGTCGACCTGGCCGGGTGCCCGGTCCGGGCCGCCGACCGCGCCCCGCACGACCTGCTGGTCGGCGCCGGCGGCCACTGCACCTACAACCCCGAGCCCATCGCCCCCTTCCTCGACTTCGTGGTGCTGGGCGACGGGGAGGAGGCCGTCGGCGACATCAGCGCCGCCCTCCACCCCTGGAAGGCCCGGCGCGACGCGGGCGAGCCGGTCACCCGGGCCGAGGCCCACGAGATCCTGGCCGGGCTCGACGGCGTCTACGTCCCCGCCTTGTACGAGGCGGTGCACGACGAGGGCACCGGACGCCTGGTCGAGACCCGCCCGATCGCTCCCGCCGCCCCCGACGCGGTCGAGAAGCGCACCCTCACCGACCTGGGCGACTGGCCCTACCCGAGGACGCAGCTCGTCCCCCTGACCGAGGTGGTCCACGACCGGCTCAACGTCGAGATCTTCCGTGGCTGCACCCGCGGCTGCCGGTTCTGCCAGGCCGGGATGATCACCCGCCCGGTGCGGGAGCGGCCGGCCGAGCAGGTCCGCACCATGGTGGTCGAGGGGCTGCGCCGCACCGGCTACGACGAGGTGGCGCTGACCAGCCTCAGCACCGCCGACTTCAGCGGGATCGAGGGCGTCGTCTCCGGCATCGTCAACGGGGAGGGCGCCGACGGCGAGATGGGCTGCGCCCCGACCGACATCAGCGTCTCGCTCCCCAGCCTCCGGGTCGACGCCTTCACGGTGGGCATCGCGGCGGAGATCCAGCGCGCCCGCCGCACCGGCCTCACCTTCGCCCCCGAGGGCGGCACGTGGCGGATGCGCCAGGTCATCAACAAGCTCATCAGCGAGGACGACCTCTACGGCGCCGTCGAGTCGGCCTACTCCCAGGGCTGGCGGCGCATGAAGCTCTACTTCCTGATCGGGCTGCCCACCGAGACCGACGAGGACACCCTCGGCATCGCCGCCCTCGCCCGCAACGTCGTCGCCATCGGCAAGCGGTACCACAAGAGCCCGAGCGTCACCGTCAGCGTCGGCGGCTTCGTGCCCAAGCCGTTCACGCCGTTCCAGTGGTTCGGGCAGAACACCCGCGAGGAGCTGCACCGCAAGGTCGGCCTCCTCCGCGACGCCACCCGGAAGGACCACGGCGTCCAGCTCAAGTGGCACGACCCGCGGGCCACCACCGTCGAGGGCATCGTCTCCCGGGGCGACCGGCGGCTGGCCGACGTCATCGAGGACGTCTGGCGCCACGGCGGCACGTTCCAGGAGTGGAGCGAGCACTTCGACCTCCAGCTCTGGCTCGACGCCCTGGAGCGCAACGGGCTCACCCTCGAGGAGCTGGTCTACCGGCACCGCACCGAGGACGAGGGCCTGGCGTGGGACCACCTCTCCGCCGGGCTCCACAAGGACTTCCTCTGGCAGGAGTGGCGCGACGCCCTCGACGAGGTCGGCCTCGAGGACTGCCGGTGGACCCCGTGCTACGACTGCGGTGCCTGCACCGGCTACGGCGTCGAGCACGTCGTCGCCAACGCCACGCCACCCGCGGGCGGCAGCCAGGGCACGGGCCGGGCCGTCCCGGTCGTCCTCGGCGCCAAGCCCGCCGAGCCCGTCGGGGCACCGGCATGACCGGTCCCGCCGCCCCGGCCCGCCCCGGGGGCGGCCCCCAACCGCCCCCCGGCCCCCGGCTCAGGATCCGCTTCACCAAGCTGGGCAAGGTCCGCTTCACCAGCCACCGCGACGTGGCCCGGATGTGGGAGCGCGCCCTGCGCCGCGTCCAGTTGCCCGTCGCCCGTTCGCAGGGCTTCTCCCCCCGGCCGAAGGTCCACTTCGGTCTGGCCCTCTCCACCGGCCACGAATCCTTGGCCGAGTACCTCGATGTCGACCTCGTCGAGGGGAGCGTCGTCGACCTCACCACCCTGCCCGACCGGCTCACGCCGGCACTGCCGCGCGGCCTCGCCGCGACCGCGGTCGCCGTCGTCCCCCTGGGCACCCCGTCGCTCCAGCACGCCGTCACCAGCAGCCGCTGGGAGCTCGAGGTCCTCGGCCTCGACCTCCCGACGCTCGCGGCGCGCGCCGAGGACCTCCTCGCCGCGCCCGAGCTGGTGATGACCCGCCAGCGCAAGGGCAAGGACGTCACCGAGGACGTCCGGGCCCACCTGCTCCACCTCCAGCCCGTCGACCGCGACGGCCGACCCCTGCTCGTCGCCGAGCTGGGGACGCGTGAGCGCGGTCTGCGCCCGAGCGAACTGATCGCCCTCCTCGGCGACGACGCTCGGGAGGGCCTGGTGCGCAGGACCCACCAGTTCACAGAGCACGACGGCGTTCGCTCTGAGCCCCTCGCGGCCGAGCCGACGCCTGCTCCGCACGTCCAGGTACGTGCGTCATGAGAAGGGATCGCACCCATGACCGACGCCGACCAGGCCCCTCCGGCCCCGGCCCCGAACGGAGGCCCGAGCCCGGCTGAGCCGGCCCGTCCGCCCCGTCCCGCCCCCTCCGACCGGGCCGAGAACACCGAGAGAGGCGAGAGCAGCGGCCGGGGTCGGGGCCGGGGCGACGACGCCGGCGGGCCCGACGGCCGCGCCGCGCCCGGTGGCGCCGAGGGGCGCGCCGGCGACGGCAGCCCGGGTGGCTCCGGCGGGTCGAGCGGCGCCCGGCGGCGACGCGGGTCCCGGGGCGGCCGGGGCCGTCGGGGCGCCGGTGGCGCGGCGGCGAGCGCCGACGCGGCCACGGCCAACGACTCCGGCGGTACCGGCGATGGTCGGACCGCGCCGGCCGCCCCCACCCGCGGCGACGGGGGCGGTCGCGCCGACGGGGGTCGGGACCGACGCCCAGACCGGGCCGACGAGGCCGGGCCCGACGGCGCGCCCCGGACGAACAGCGGTGGCCCGCCGTCGGCCGGTGAGGCCGCGCCCGCGGTCGCGGCGCCCTCGGCGAAGCCCAAGATCGGCGACAGCCGCCCCGCGCCGGCGGCCCCGGGATCCGCCGCGCCCGAGGCCGGCGGGTCGGCCGACGGTGATGCGGCGCCGAAGCGTCGACGCCGGCGGGGCGGCCGGGGCCGGGGCAAGGGCGGTCAGGGCCGCACGAACGGGCCCGACCAGGGTCGTGACCCGCGCCCGGGCGGGTCGGGCAACCAGGGCGGCAAGGCCTCGGGTGGCTCGCGCTCCGGTGGGGGTCGGGGCCGGGGTGCGCCCCAGCCCGTCACCGCCCTCACCGGTGACGCCGTGGCCCTCGACGACGAGACCCTCGCGGCCCGTCGGGGCCGGGAGCGCAAGGGCAAGGCCGTGGGGCGCTACCTGATGGCCGTCCACGTCCAGGCCGAGGCCACGCAGATCGCGGTGCTCGAGGGGCGCAGCCTGATCGAGCACCAGGTGTCGTTCCCGGCCGACGACATCACCCAGATCCACGGGAACATCTACCTGGGACGGGTCCAGAACGTCCTGCCCGGCATGGAGGCGGCCTTCGTCGACATCGGGACGCCCAAGAACGCCGTCCTCTACCGCAGCGATGCCCGGCCCGACGACGACCTCGACACCCCGCCGGCCAAGGGCAAGCAGCAGCCCAAGATCGAGGAGATGCTCAAGGCCAAGCAGCTCATCGTCTGCCAGGTCACCAAGAACCCGATCGCGCACAAGGGCGCCCGGCTCACCCAGGAGGTCTCGCTCCCGGGCCGGTTCGTCGTCCTGGTGCCCAACAGCACGACCTACGGCATCTCCAAGCGGTTGGCCGACGATGAGCGCAAGCGCCTGCGCACGATCCTCGACAAGGTGCGCCCCAAGGGCCACGGCCTGATCGTCCGCACCGCGGCCGAAGGCGTCACGGCCAGCGAGATCGAGGCCGACGTGGCCCGCCTGGCCCGGCAGTGGGAGCAGATCGAGGCGCTGGCGGCCAAGGCCCGCAACCACGGCCCGACCCTGCTGTACCGGGAGCCCGACTCCGCCATCCGGATGATCCGGGAGGAGCTCACCAACGACTTCCGCAAGGTCGTCATCGACGACGCGGCGCTGTTCGACCAGGTCTCCGAGTACGTCAGCAGCATCAGCCCGGAGATGGCCGAGCGGGTCGAGTACTACGACCCGGCCACCGCGCCCCTCCCGCTGTTCGAGAAGCACCACATCCACGAGCAGCTCCACAAGGCGCTCGACCGCAAGGTCTGGCTGCCCTCGGGCGGCTCGCTGATCATCGAGCACACCGAGGCCCTCACCGTCATCGACGTCAACACCGGCAAGAACGTCGGCAAGTCGAGCCTCGAGCAGACGGTGTTCCAGAACAACCTGGAGGCGGCCGAGGAGGTCGCTCGTCAGCTCCGGCTCCGCGACATCGGCGGCATCATCGTCATCGACTTCATCGACATGGAGGTGGCGAAGAACCGCGACGAGGTCATCAAGACCTTCCGGGCCGCTCTGGCCCGGGACAAGACCCGCACCCAGGTCTTCGACATCTCGGAGCTGGGCCTGGTGGAGATGACCCGGAAGCGGATCGGCGAGGGCCTGCTGGAGTCCTTCGCCCACTCGTGCCCCCACTGCAGCGGGCGGGGCCTGGAGCTCGACCGGGCCCTGCTGCCCGAGCGGTAGGCGACCCTGCGCCGGTCCGGCGGGTTGGGCCGGAGGTCGGAGCGCCACTAACCTTGCCCGTCGGCCCTCGGGGCCCTCCGTTCGACATCAGACGACCTAGAGACGAGCCATGGACGCAGTCATCAAGACCGGCGGGAAGCAGTACCGCGTGACCGAGGGCCAGCGGCTCGACGTCGAGCGGCTCGGCCCCATCGACACCGAGGTCGAGCTGACCCCGGTGCTCCTGGTCGACGGCGACACCGTGGTGGCGACGCCCGACGCCCTGGCCAAGGCCACGGTGAAGGCCAAGGTCGTCGGCGATGCCAAGGGCCCGAAGATCACCGGGTTCACCTACAAGAACAAGAGCAACCAGCGGCGGCGGTGGGGCCACCGGCAGAAGTACTCCACCGTCGAGATCACCGGCATCACGAAGGGCTGAGGCGACATGTCGAAGACCAAGGGCGGCGGTTCCACCCGGAACGGCCGCGACTCGCAGAGCAAGCGCCTCGGCGTCAAGGCCTACGACGGCACCCTCGTGCCCGCCGGCTCCATCATCGTCCGTCAGCGCGGCACCCGCTTCCACCCCGGTGAGAACGTGGGCCGCGGCGGCGACGACACCCTGTTCGCCACCGCCACCGGCCGGGTGAAGTTCGGCCGCCGGCGGGGCCGCAAGCTCGTCGACATCATCCCCGACGAGGCGTAGCGGCTGCGTACGGGTGGTGCCAGGCACCATCCGTACGGTCAGGCGCTGCGGGGGAGGGCTTGGGGGGACCAGCCGAGCTGGTCGACCGCGCACGTGGCCGCGAACCGGTCGGTCATCCCGCTGACGTAGCGGACGGCGGCCGCCACCGCTTCGGCGGTGCCGGCGCCCAGCCCGAGACCGTCGTCGCCCATCGCCGTGGGGCGCTCGATGTAGTGCTCGGTGAGGGCGGCGATGAGGCGCGCCGCCCGGTCGGCCTGCTCGACCGCGTCGGGCCGGAGGTAGATCCGCTCGTAGTTGAAGGCCCGGAAGGCGTCGAGGGCGTCGGCCTCCGGGTGGCGGAGGGCGACCACACCGGTGTCGGCGATGGTCTCGACCATGGCCGTGATGAACCCGTGGAGCTGGGTGCGGCGGTCGCGGCCGACGACCGCGCTCACCGCGTCGGGCAGGTCGTGCGGGCGGACCACGCCGGCGGCCACCGCGTCCTCGAAGTCGTGGCAGACGTAGGCGATGCGGTCGGCCCAGGCCACGACCTCGCCCTCGGGGGTCGTGGGGGCGGGGCGGTTCCAGGAGTGGTTGCGGATGGCATCGAGGGTCTCGGCGCACAGGTTGAGCGGTTCGAGGACGACGTCGGCGCCGTAGACGGCGTGGTGGTAGCCGCCCTCCAGGAACGGTGACAGGGCGCCCTCGGAGGCATGGCCGGCCGGGCCGTGCCCGCAGTCGTGACCGGTGGCCGCGGCGGCGGTGAGGGCGACGTCGAGCCCCACCGGCCGGGCGATGCTCACCGCGACCTGGGCCACCTCGATGGCGTGGGTGAGGCGGGTGCGGAGGTGGTCGTCGTCGGGGGCCACGAAGACCTGGCACTTGCCGGCCAGGCGACGGAACGCCTTCGAGTGGTGGATGCGGTCGAGGTCACGCTCGAAGCAGGTCCGCAGGCGGTCGGGTTCCTCGGGCACGGCCCGGTCGCCCGCACCCGACGGCCGGGTGGCGCCGGGCGCCGGGGTGACGCCGCCCCCGGCCTCCCGCTGGACCCGTTCGGCCAGGTCGAGCCCCGGAGGGCCGACCCAGAGGGGGGCGTGGGCGACGACGTGGTCCGACATGGCCCGTCCACCCTATGGCCGACGGCCGGCGACGAAGGCGGATCCTCGTCCGCTCGGGGGTCGTTTCGGACGCGGAGGGTGATCGGGTCGGCGAAGTCCTCACACTCTGCGTCCGACGGCCGATCAGGGGCGGGAAGGAAACCGGTGGCCGGAGAGAACCCTCGATGCAGCTAGCCCACCATCGTCGCCACCGGCCGTTCCGGGGGCCGATCCGCGAGAGGTCGCGCGGCGCCGTCCTGGTCGAGGCCACGTTCGTGACGCCGATCTTCCTGATGCTCGTCCTCGGGATCATGGAGGTCGGGCTGGCCATGAACGACAACCTGGCCCTGGCTCACGCCGTCCGGGCCGGTAGCCGGGTCGCCAGCGCCTCCGGCAACGACCTCTACGCCGACTACGGCCTGGTCCGGGCCGTCGCCCGCGAGAGCGCCGCGCTCCGTCAGAGCCAGATCGAGATGGTGGTGGTCTACCGGGCCAATGCCCACGGGGAGGCCCCGTCGCCGAGCTGCCAGGGCGGCACGCCGGAGGGGAGCACCGCGGCCGGCAGCCGTCCGTGCAACGTCTACTACCCGTCCGACTTCGCCCGGCCCAAGAACGAGTGGGGCTGCAAGCCTCCGCCCGAACGCATCGAGACCTGGTGCCCGACGTCGCGGAAGGTGACCCTCTCCGGCACCGGCACCGAGTTCATCGGTGTCTGGATGAAGATCGAGCATCCCTGGGTCACCCGGATGTTCGGTCGCACGATCACCCTGACCGACTCGTCGGTGATCCGGCTCGAGCCGAGGTCGAAGTGACGCTCACCCACCGCCGTTGGCCCCGTCCTCCTCGGGCCGGTCGGGACGAGGAGGCTCGTCGGCGTGGCGAGCGCGATGAGCGCGGTGTCGCGGTCCTCGAGCTGGCCATGGTGGCCATGTTCCTCCTGACGCTGTTGGCCGGCACGTTCGACCTGGGCACGGGCTGGCGCGACAGCCTCGCGGTCAACGAGGCCGCCCGAGCCGGCGCCCGTGTCGGCTCCGGGATGGGGTCCGATGTCAACGCCGACCGCCAGTTGCTCACCAGCGCCCGGTCGGCTCTGGAGTCGAGCGGGCTGATCGACAGCGTGACCCGGGTGGTCATCTTCAAGGCGCCGTCGTCCGGCAAGATGCCGTCCGCCTGTCGGACCGGTGTGGCGTCGGGCTGCAACGTCCTCACCGGCGCCCAGTTCAGAGCGATCAGCCCGACATCGCAGATCAACGCCAGCGGGTGCATCACGAACTCGAGCAGCCAGTGGTGCCCCACGAGCCGCATCAACCTCCAGGTCAACGCCGACTACATCGGTGTCTGGATCCAGCTCGACGTCACCAAGACCTTCGGCCTGTTGGGCAAGACCCAGCGGGTCGAGCGCACCGCGGTCATGCGCATCGAGCCGGTCTGACCATGCCCGTCCCGCGAGGAGCTCCCTCATGCGCCTGAACCACGGCCGCCGCGTCGACCCCCGCCCCAGGAGGGAGCACGAGCACGGCTACGTGTTGGTCAAGTTCGCGCTCCTGTTGGTCCCCCTCCTCCTGATGAGCGGCCTGTCGGTCGACGTCGGCTTCTGGTACAGCCGGGCCTCGGACATCCAGAAGGCGGCCGACGCGGCGGCGCTGGCCGGCGTGATCTGGCTCCCCGACGAGGGAGCAGCCCGTAGCCACGCCCTGGAGGCCGCGGCCCGCAACGGGTTCGTCGACGGCGTCAACGACGTGACGGTCTCCGTCGAACGGGCCGGTGACCGGCGCCTCCGGGTCACGATCGCCGACGCGAGCGTCGGGAGCTTCCTGTGGCAGAACCTGGGTGGCCGCGAGATCGACCTCGCCCGTGACGGCCTCGCCGAGTACGTCATGCCGGTGCCGCTCGGCAGCCCTCGGAACTACTTCGGCACCGGCACGCTGCTCGGGGAGTCCCAGCAGGAGTTCCTCTACCAGTCGGTGAACGCGTCGTGCACCAGCAAGGTCCAGGGGGACCGCAACCAGAGCCTGCACTTCCGGCCGCTCCAGCTCGACCGGAACGGAAAGGAGACGTCGCTGCTGTCAGGGTGCTCGCGGACGCCCTCGAACCCCGACTACGACGCCGATGGCTACGACCTCTACGTCGAGGCCCCGGCAGGGCGGACCGCGAACATCGAGGTCCTGCTCTACGACGCCCGGTACAGCAACGTCCCCGTCGCGACCGGCCGGCAGAACTGTGTGAGCAGCCCGGCGTGGAACCCCTCGGCGACCGGTTGGATCGGCCCCGGGGGCAACAGCAACTCGGTCACCGTCAACGGCATGGCCGTCTACCAGACGCTCTCGAGCGGCTCGTGGAGCGGCGACAACGTCCTGAACCCCGGGCAGAGCTACTCGCATCGTCAGGACCGGATCCGCTACCGGACCGTGGCGACGACATGGGCCCCGTCGGCGACCGGCTGGACCGGCCCCGGCGCCAACACGAGCGTCACCGTGACCGGGCCGGCCCAATACCAGCTGCGCGCCAACAGCACGACGACCACCTGGGGCAGCACCGTCACCTTGGCGCCGGGGGACTCCTACTCGCATCGCGGTGACCGGATCCGCTACCGCACGGCCACGACCGCGACCACCTCCGCGTGCACGCCGGAGCAAGAGCCGTCGATCGACAACATGCTCAACGACACCGGGAGCGAGGACGAGGACTTCACCTTCACGCTGTACGCGGCCGACGACACGCCGCTCGACGATCGCGACGACGTGGTGGTGCCCGGCTGTCAGAGGGTCTTCACCCCGACGACGCCCTTCGACACCCGGACCTTCCTCGGGAGCGTCCGATGGAACCGGCTGTGCACGATCACGCCACAGATGGCGGACGGCCGCTACCTCCTGCGGGTCCAGAACGAGGGCGTCTCCTACACCAACCTGGTGGAGGGGTCGAACCAGTGGGGCCTGGTGGCGAGGTACACGAACGCGTCCGACGATGGGCTGTGCGACGGTCGCACCGTGCCGCTCTGCCCTCGCGTCTACGGCCGGGACGCGATCTCCGTCTACGCCAACTCCCAGGGCGCGACCGCGTCCTTCTTCCTGGCCGAGATCGAGCCCGAACACGTCGGCAAGACGCTCGAGCTCGAGCTCTGGGACCCGGGCGAGGGTGGTGAGTCCATCTCCTTCCTCGAACCGACGGGTGCCGACAGCTGGCGGGCCGTGAACGTGACGTGGAGGAGCTACGAGGAGAACGGATCGACCGTCGCGAATGGGTCGGGAACATCGATCGCGCTCCGCTCGGGCAACGAGGACCGGTTCAACGGGCGTCTGCTCCGCATCCAGATCCCGCTCACCTCCTACAACCCGCCGGCCAACAACCGGTGGTGGAAGATCTCCTACACCTTCGCCACCGGCCGGTCCGTCACCGACCGCACGACGTGGTCGGCGCGCGTGATCGGCGACCCCGTCCACCTCCTCGAGGACGAGGCGGACTGACCGGGGTCGGGCACCTGGGGTGGCCAGTGGCCGTGCCCGTAGGCTCGTCGGGTGACCGGGTTCGTCGACGAGGCCCAGCTGAACGTGCGAGGCGGCGACGGGGGCGCCGGCGCGGTCTCGGTGCGACGGGAGGCCCACGTGCCCCTCGGCGGCCCCGACGGGGGCGACGGGGGCGCCGGGGGATCGGTGTGGCTCGTCGCCGACCACAACGTGGCCTCGTTGCTGGCGTTCCGCGACCACCCGCACCGGCGGGCAGGATCGGGCACCCACGGCATGGGCAAGAAGCGCCACGGCCGGAGCGGCGACGACCTGGAGGTGCCGGTCCCGCCGGGCACGGTGGTCCGTAGCCAGGACGGTGCGGTCCTCGCCGACCTGGTGCACTCGGGCGACCGGTGGCAGGCGGCGCGGGGCGGTCAGGGCGGCCGGGGCAATGCCCGGTTCCTGTCGAACCGGCGCCGGGCACCGTCCTTCGCCGAGCAGGGCGAGCCCGGCGAGGAGCGGTGGCTCGGGCTCGAGCTCAAGCTGTTGGCCGACGTGGCCCTGGTCGGCTTCCCGAACGTGGGCAAGAGCACGCTGATCTCCCGCATCTCGGCGGCCAAGCCCCGCATCGCCGACTACCCCTTCACCACCTTGGAGCCCAACCTCGGGGTCGTCCGTACCGACGACGGCCGGGAGGCGGTCGTGGCCGACATCCCCGGGGTTGGGCTCCACGGTGGGGAAGCGGTAGTCGGCGATGCGGGGCTTGGCC
>CAYQGF010000007.1:14747-16367 GCA_964416885.1 uncultured Iamiaceae bacterium | reverse complement strand
GGCTGGGGCACCGCTTCCTGCGCCACGTCGAGCGGGCCCGGGCGCTGGTCGTGCTCCTCGACCTGGCCCCGACCGCCATGGCACCACCGGCCGAGCAGGAGCAGGTGCTGCTGGCCGAGCTGGGCGCGTTCCGCCCCGACCTGCTCGACCGGCCCCGGCTCGTCATCGGGTCCCGGGCCGACCTCGTGGACGCGGCCCGGACCGAGGGCGGCCCGTCCGACGTCGCCCTCGACCACGTCGTCTCCGCCGTCACCGGTGCCGGTGTCCCGCAGCTCGTGGGGGCGATGTTCACCCTGGTCGACGAGGCCCGGGCGGCCGAGGCCGAGAACGAGGGCTTCGTCGTCCACCGTCCGGCCCCGACCGGCGTCAGCGTCGTGCGCGACGACGACGGCGCCCTACGGGTCGTCGGCCGGGCGGCCGAGCGCGCCGTCGCCCTGTCCGACGTCACGACCGCCGACGCCCAGGCCTACATCACCGACCGCCTGAACCGGCTCGGCGTCCCCAAGGCCCTGGTGAAGGCCGGTGCCCGGGAGGGCGACGAGGTTCGCATCGGCTCCTTCGCCTTCGACTACGTGCCGGACTGAGCCGGGATGACAGGCTGACGGGATGGACCTGGCCACTTCGTCGACGGTGACGCGGCGGGTCGTCGTGAAGATCGGGTCGTCCTCGCTCACCGACGACCGAGGGACCATCGACGAGTCGGCCATCGCCAAGGTCTGCGCCGAGCTGGCTGCGGCCCGCGAGGCCGGCCACCAGGTCGTCGCGGTGTCGTCGGGGGCCATCGCCGCCGGGCTGCCCGTGCTCGGCCTCGACGGTGACCGGCCCCGCGACCCGGTGACCCTCCAGGCCGTGTCCGCGGTCGGTCAGAGCCGCCTCATGGGCGTCTGGGACCGGCACCTCTCCAGCCACGGCCTGGTCGGCGGGCAGATCCTCCTGGCGCCCCTCGACTTCGGGGTCCGGGAGCAGTACCTCCACGCCCGGGCCACGTTGGGCCGGCTCCTCGACCTCGGCGTGCTGCCGATCGTCAACGAGAACGACGCCATCGCCGACGACGAGATCCGCTTCGGCGACAACGACCGCATCGCCGCCCTCGTGGCCCATCTGGTCGGGGCCGACACCCTCGTCCTGCTCACCGACATCGCCGGGGTGCTCACGGCCGACCCCCGCTTCGACACCACGGCGTCGTTGATCGAGGAGATCCTCGAGGTCGACGCCCACCTCGAAGCGGTGGCAGGGGGAGCCGGCACGGTCCGGGGCAGCGGGGGGATGGCGACCAAGCTGGCCGCGGCCAAGATCGCGGCCTGGTCCGGTGTCCGGACGGTGATCGCCGCGGCCGAGCGGCCCGGCGTGGTGGCCGACGCGCTGGGCGACGTGCCCGGCGTCGGCACGGTCGTCCGGCCCCGCTCCCAGGTCCTGGCGGCGCGCAAGCTCTGGATCGCCTTCGCACTGGCGTCGTCGGGCACCGTCGTGGTCGACGCCGGGGCCCGACGCGCCCTGGAGGCCGATGGCCGGTCGCTCCTCCCGGCCGGTGTCACCGGGGCCGAAGGCCGGTTCGACAATATCCGCGAAGGCCTTCAGAAGGAGATCGTCTGGGCCGACCCCGCGTCGAAGGAGAAGACC
>CAYQGF010000007.1:0-14737 GCA_964416885.1 uncultured Iamiaceae bacterium | reverse complement strand
GGCCGATGTCGAAGGGGTCGTCTTCGCCAAGGGCATCGTGGGCCTCTCCGCCGATGCCCTCCGAGAGGTGGCCGGTACCCGCACCGCAGCCCTGCCCGACGGCATCCCCCACGAGGTGATCCACCGCGACGACCTGGTGGTCCTGCCCGGATGACCGGGGCGCCGGCCTGGCTCGATGAGCTGGACCTGCGCGCCGACGGCCCGCCGTGGCTGTCGATGGGCCTGCGCAGGGCCGACGAGGAGACGTGGCTGGCCGCCGACGAGCACCGTCCGGTCGAGCTGGCCGAACGGCGGGCACTGCTGGCCGAGCGGTGGGACGATGTCGTCCACCTCGGCCCCGGCACCGAGGCCGCCGGGGAGGAGGTGCGCGTCCTGGTCGATGCCTGGCTCGGGGCGCGTGGCCTCGGCCGGGTCGAGCGCACCGGCGAGCACGCGCTGGTCGAGGCGGCCCGGGCGGTGCAGGAGGACCTGGTGGTGATGGTGCCCCGGCCCGACGACGACGGGTTGGTGCGCCACCATCTCGACGCGGCCGTGCTCTGCTTCCCGTCCCATTGGCGGCTGGCCGACAAGGCCGGTGGCTCGGCGCTGGCGATCCACGGACCGGTGCCCGGCTACGACGTCGAGCTGGCCAGCAAGGTCGACCGCTACCTGGCCCGGCTCCGTCCCGGGGTGATCGGCGCCCGTCGGAACTGGTCGATCCACACCACGTCGGTGCTGTTCGCCCCGGTGCCGCCGCCGGGCCCCGTCCCCGACGACCCGGCCACCTTGTGGCTCCGCTCCGAGCGCCAGACCCTGCGCGCCCTGCCCGGCTCCGGCGCCGTGCTGTTCACCATCCGGGTCCAGCAGTGCCCGTTCCCGGCCCTGGCCGAGCGGCCCGACGTCGCCGCCGCCCTGGCCCGCCGGCTCCGGGCCGAGCCCGTCGCCCTGGCCGAGATGAACGGCGTCGGCGGCCACGTCGACCCCGTCGCGTCCTGGTTGGGGTCGCAGGCCTGAGCGTCGCACCGCGGTGACCGCCCTTGGTGTACGCGATGTGCCAGGCACTTCGCGTCCGCCGGGCCGCCCCGCCTCCCTCGAACGTGTCGAAAGGTGTCAGGCACCCTTCGACACGGGCAGGTCAGCGACCGGCGTTGGGCTTGCGGCCGTGGTTGGCCTTCTTGCGCCGGGCGTTGGTCTTGCGCTTGTCGGTCTTCTTGGACATAAGGGGAGCAACGCTACCGGCTTCAGTGGTCGGCGGCCCAGGCGAGCAGGTCGTCGACCGGCCAGGTGTTGACCACATCGGCGGGGGCGACGCCGTGGCGGGCGGCCTTGTCGCACCCATAGGGCTGCCATTCGAGCTGGGCCGGAGCGTGGGCGTCGGTGTCGATGCTGACCCGGCACCCCATGGCGAGGGCCAGGGCGAGGAGGTCGTCGGGCGGGTCCCGGCGCTCGGGCCGACAGTTGACCTCGACGGCGGTGTCGGTGGCCTCGCAGGCGGCGAAGACGATGTCGGCGTCGAAGGTCGACATCTTCCGCACGTAGTCGGCGGGGCCGAGCCGCTCGGGACCGGGCGGCGGGAGGCCCTTGACCTTGCGGCCGGTGCAGTGCCCGAGGATGTCGACCCGGGGGTCGAGGACCGCCTTCACCATCCGCTGGGTCATCTCCATCCGGGGCATCGACAGCTTGGAGTGGACACTGGCGACCACGATGTCGAGCCGGTCGAGCAGGTCGGGGTCGCCGTCGAGGGAGCCGTCGACGAGGATGTCCACCTCGCAGCCGGTGAGGATGCGGAACGGCGCCAGCTCCTCGTTGAGCACCTCGATCTCGTCGAGCTGGGCCAGGAGCCGCTCCCGGTTGAGGCCGTGGGCGATGGTGAGCCGGGGCGAGTGGTCGGTCATCACCAGGTACTCGTGGCCGAGGGCCATCGCCGCGGTGGCCATGTCGAGGATCGAGGCCCCGCCGTCGCTCCAGGTCGAATGGCTGTGGCAGTCGCCCCTGAGCGCGGCGCGGATCACCGCCCCCTCGCCCAGGGGGACGACGGTCGTCGCCTCCAGCTCGGCCAGCCGCTCGGGCACCTTCCCGTCGAGCGCCTCGGCGGCCACCGCGGCGGTGGAGCCGCCCACGCCCGGCAGCGACGTGAGGGCCTGGGTGCGGTGCAGCTCGCGCACCCGCTCGGGCCCGGCCTCGGCGAGCGCCGCCGCCGCGGTGCGAAACGCGGCGGCCTTCCGGCTCGACCCCAGGCTCCGGTCGATCAGGTGGGCGACCCGCTCCAGCGCCGCCACCGGCTCCATCGGTGCGTCGAGCGGTTCCAGGACGAGCACCCTCCCTTTGTAGCGTGGCCCCACCATGGAGCGCTTCGGGTTCGTCGGACTTCCCAACGCGGGCAAGTCCTCGTTGTACAACGCCCTCGCCGGGGGCGGAGCGCTCGCCGCGCCCTACGCCTTCGCCACCACGGACCCCAACGTCGGCGTGGCCAAGGTGCCCGACAGCCGGCTCGACCGCCTGGCCGAGATGTCGGCCAGCAAGAAGGTCGTCCACGCCGCCGTGCAGTTCGTCGACATCGGCGGGCTGGTCGAGGGGGCCAGCACCGGCGAGGGCCTGGGCAACCGCTTCCTGGCCCACATCCGAGAGGTCGACGCCGTCGTCTACCTGCTGCGGGGCTTCGCCGACAGCGACGTCCCCGGGCCCGACGACCCCCTGGAGTGCCTGCGCGTCCTGGAGATCGAGCTGGCCCTGGCCGACCTGGAGACCCTGGAGTCGCAGATCGCCAAGAAGCGCAAGGCGGCCCGGGTCGACAAGTCCCTCCAGGCCGAGGTGGCGGCGCTCGACGAGGCCTACGCGGTGCTGGCCGAGGGCACGCCGATCTACCGCAGCGACCTGCCGGCCGAGACCCGCGAGGCCCTCAAGCCCTGGTTCCTGCTCACCAACAAGCCGGTGATGGCCGTCGTCAACGTCGGTGAGGACGACCTCGACCGCATCGACGAGGTCGTCGCCCCCGTCGCCGCCGAGCTGGGCGGCCGGGCCGAGGTGCTCGGCATCTGCGTCCAGCTGGAGGCCGAGGCGGCCGAGCTGGTGGGGGAGGAGCGGGCCGAGATGCTGGAGGCGCTGGGCCTGGGCGAGGGAGCCATGGAGCGGTTCGTCCACACCGCCTACCAGTTGCTCGGGCTGCGCACGTACTTCACCACCGGCGAAAAGGAGACCCGGGCCTGGACCTTCCGGGCCGGGTCGAGGGCACCCCAGGCGGCCGGCCGCATCCACACCGACTTCGAGCGGGGCTTCATCCGGGCCGAGGTCATCCGCTGGGACGAGCTCCTGGAGATCGGTTCCTGGTCCAAGGCCAAGGAGGCCGGCAAGATCCGGGTCGAGGGCAAGGACTACGTCGTCGAGGACGGCGACGTGATGGAGTTCCGCTTCAACGTCTGACCGGGCGTCGCGGCGGTCGGTCAGGGGCGGAGGCGGGCGAGGGCCTCGACCTGGCGCTTGCGGTGGAGCCAGCCGATCGGCCCGGTCAGGAGGAGCCTGGTGCCGCCGTCGACGGCGACCACGGAGCGGTCCTCGACCGGCCCGGCCAGCCGGACCTCGGCGAGAGTGCCCCTGCGGCCCCACCCGTCGCTCGCCACCAACGCTCGGGCGCGGCCCCGGACCTCGCTCCCGTCGGGCCGAGCGACGGCGATGAGCAGGTAGCTCGTCTCCTGGCCCTCGATGTCGGTCATGGTGACCGTGGTCCACGAGCAGGGGCCGGCCGGCTCCAGCGGCGCGGCGGCGAGGACCCGACGGATCGCCCGGGCCCGGGCCAGCCCGGTCGCCCCCACGCCCACCAGCCCGGCGGCGCCGATCGTCCCGAACACGCCACCGATGAGCAGGACCGCCGCGGCCACGCCGCCGGGGCGGACGCTCATGACGACGACCAGGAACCCCACCGACACCATGCCGAGCACGAGGCCGGGGGTGACGAGGCGCGTCGACCACCTCTGCCGGTCGGCCAGAGCGGCCGCAGCCGCGGCGTCCCACCCGTCGGGAGGCGTCACGGCCCGGACGCTATCCCGCCTCGGGGAGGGCGAGGGGCAGATCCGGAGGCGCTCGTCGACGACGGCCGCCTGGCGCCTGGCCGGGGCCGTGATCAGCGCGACGGACCGGCCGTCGTCCACGGCGACGACCGAGCGGCCCCGGAGCGGCCCGGCGAGCAGTGCCCACCCGGACTGGCGATGGCGGCGATGAGCGACCGGCCGTTGTCGTGCTCGCCCGAGCCGGTGGGCGGGTGGGCGATGGCGGGCTGGATCGCCGTGCTCACCGGTGGTCGCGATCGTCGTGGAGCAGGCGCGAACGGGGTACGACGGTCGTCGTGGTCGTGGTGCTCGTCGTCGACGGTCGTGGAGTGGCGCCGTTGGAGGTGGCGGCGACCCGGCGCGCCCGGGGCCGGGGCCTGCTGGGCCGCGAGGGCATCGCCGGTGCGCTCTGGCTGCCGGGCGTCCGGTCGGTGCACACCATCGGCATGCGGTTCCCCCTCGACGTGGCCTGGGTCGGGCCCGACGGCGTGGTCGGCGTGGTGCGGTCGCTCCCACCCGGCCGGGTCAGCGGGTGGCGGCCCCGAGCCGCGGGCGTGCTGGAGGCCGAGGCCGAAGCGTTCGCCCGCTGGGGGTTGGTGGTCGGGAGCGTGGTCGACCTCCCGGGCTGATCAGCCCGGGGTGCTGACCGGTCCAGGTGGGTCGGGTCGGTGGGTTGACCCGGTCAACGGTGACGGGACGGTGCGTGGGCGCGATGGTCGGGCCATGCGTGACCACTTCCTCCGAGGCGCCGACGCCGTCCGCTCGGCCCTCGCCGTCCCCGGTGTGGCGGAGGCCTGGGATGCCCCGTCGGTGCTCGCCGACCAGACCGTCGGCGGCCTGGCCGGGCACCTGGCCCGGGGCGCGGTGTGGGTCGTCGGCGACTACCTCGACCAGCCCGCTCCGGCCGAAGCGACGATCCCCGACGCCGCCACCTACTTCGCCGCGGCCGCGACCATCGACGCCGCCGGCCACCGCGCCATCCGGGAGCGGGGCGCCGCGGTGGCGGCCGCCGGCCCGGACCAGGTGCGCGCCGACCTGGACCAGCGGCTCGACGCCCTCCACCAGCGGCTCGTGGCCGAGCCGGCCGAGCGGCTGGTCCCGGTGTTCGGGGGGACGATGCGGCTCGACGACTACCTGGTGACACGGGTCGTCGAGCAGGTCGTCCATCTCGACGACCTGGCCCGGTCGCTCGGCCACGACCGTCCCGACGTGCCCGTCGACCTGGCCGCGCTCGTCGCCGGGGTCGGCACCGCCATCGGCATCGCCCGCCACGGTGCCATGCCGGTGGTCCGCCTCCTGTTCCGCGACCCACCTCGCGGCGTCGCCCCGGTCCTGGCCTGAGCCCCTCACCGCGACGACGACACCGTGCCGGGTGCCGTCTCGGCCGCGGCGGCATCGGCCGGGGCGGGCGGGGCGGTGGGCGGTCGGGCGCGGCGGTTCGGGCCACACTGGCGGACGTGACGGAACCGGCGCCGGGGGCGCTCGTGGTGGTGGCGACGCCGATCGGCAACCTGGGCGACCTGTCGCCCCGGGCCCGGGACGAGCTGTCCACCGCCGACCTGGTGTGCTGCGAGGACACCCGTCGCACTGGCCGCCTCCTCCAGTTGGCCGGCATCGGTTCCCGGCCGCTCCGACGGGTCGACGCCCACACCGAGGCCGGCGAGGCCGAGGCCGTCGTGGCCCGGGTCGCGGCGGGGGAGCGGGTCGTCCTCGTCAGCGATGCCGGCACGCCGGGCATCTCCGACCCCGGCGCCGCGGTGGTGCGGGCCGTCGTCGCCGCCGGGCTGCCGGTCCTCGCCGTGCCGGGGCCGGTGGCGGCCGTGGCCGCAGCGGTGGTCAGCGGGCTCGACACCGCCCGCCTCGCCCTCGACGGCTTCCTGCCCCGCCGGGGCCCGGAGCGGTCGGCCCGGCTGGCCGAGCTGGCGGTCGAGCGCCGCACCGTCGCCCTCTACGAGGCGCCTGGCCGGGTCGCGGCCACGCTGGCCGACCTGGTCGCGGCGTGCGGCCCCGACCGCCCGGTGGCGGTGGCCCGAGAGCTGACCAAGCTCCACGAGGAGGTCTGGCGGGGCCCCGTGGCCGAGGTCGTGGCCCGGGCCGAGGCCGACCCGCCCCGGGGCGAGGTGGTGATCGTCCTCGGCGGCGCGGCCGGGGCGACCGACGGCTCCGTGGCCTCCGGCGACGACGACGTCCGGGCCGCCCTGCGCACCGCCCGGGCCCGGGGGCTCTCGCCGGGCCGGGCCGCGGCCGAGGTCGCCGCCGCCCTGGGTCGCCCCCGCCGCGAGGTCTACGCCCTCGCCCTCGATGCGGCCGACGGCCCGGGCGACGGATGACGAGCATCTCCGTGTCCGGTTCTGGCGCGCCAGGAGGCCAGAAGGGGCGTCCTGGCGCGCCAGAACGGCGTGCGGCCGGGGCGGCGTCGGTTCTGGCGCGCCAGGGGGCCGGAAGGGGCGTGCTGGCGCGCCAGAACGGGACGGGCGGGCGATGATCCGGGACCCGCTGGAGGAGGTGCTGGGGGCCTCGCTGCGGGCGGCCGACGACGCCACGGTGACGACGGTCGACGACGGCGACCTGCGGGCGCTGCGCCTGGCCCGCCGGCGCTTCGGCGTCGGCCTGCCGCCGCCGTTCGTCCCGGTGCCGGCGGTCCCGGCGTCGCTGCCGGTGCGGGAGGCGGGGCCGGCCGACGGGGCCGCGGTCGCCGCCGTCCAGCGCCGGGCCTGGCGGGCCAACTACCGGGGCCTGCTCAGCGAGGCCTTCCTCGACGACCTCGACTTCTCCTACCTCGGTGCCTACTGGTCCGGCCGGGCCACCGTTGCCCCGACGCCCCGCCACCGCCTGCTCGTCGCCGGGCCCCGGGGCGAGGTCCACGGGATGGTCGACGTCGGTCCGTCCCGGGACGACGACGCTCCCAGCGGCGCCGACGGCCTGGCCGCGGTCGGGGAGGTCCGGTCCTTCTACCTCGACCCGTCGGTCCAGGGCGCCGGGCTGGGCGTGGTGGTGCTGGCCGCCGCCGAGGCCACGCTCCGGGCCCAGGGGGTCGACGTGGCCACCCTGTGGGTCGTCGAGGGCAACGACCGGGCCCGCCGCTTCTACGAGAGGTACGGCTGGACGCCGGACGGTGCTGTCACCCAGACCCCGGTTGACGCCGACGTGCTCCATGAGGTCCGGTACCGCCGCAGCCTGGCCTAGCCTGGCCCGGTGGCGCAGCCGTGGAACGACGACGAGGAGGCCGAAGGCCCCGCACCGTCGCGGCCCCGTCGGCCCCGTCGGGGCGTGCGCCGCGAGGCCGGTGACGCCGACCTGACCTGGGACGTCGACCCGACGCTGTTCGCCGCCCCCGGGGTGGGGCCCGACGACGTCGACCTCGGCGACCGCTCCGACATCGACGAGGCCATCGTCGCCTTCGAGGAGCGCTACGACGCCGAGGAGCTGGCTGCCATCGAGGCCGGCATCTCCGCCTCCGCCTACGGCGACGACGAGCCGGTCACCCGGGTGTCGCAGTGGCGGCGTCGGTCGGCGATCGGAGCGGTGCTGACGGGCATGGCGCTGGGCCTCCAGGAGGTCTTCGACCCCGAGCAGGAGCGGTCGATCGTCATCGAGGTCGACGCCGACGGCGAGCCCCTCGACCTGCCGGTCGACCTCTTCCTCGACCCGGACTCGCCCGCCGGCAGCCTCTGCATCGTGCACCGCGACACCGGCATCCGGCCCCCATCGGTGTAGTGGCCGCCGCCCTGCGGTGGGCCGACGACCACTGCCACCTCCACCACGCCGGCCGCACCCACGTCGGCCACGACTACGCCCCGGCCGACGAGCTCGCCGCGGTCGTGGCCGCGTCGGTCGAGGCCGGGGTCGAGCGGATGATCACCGTCGGCTGCGACGTGGCCGACTCGATCGCCGGGGCCGACGCAGCCGCCGCTCACCCGGGCCGGCTGTGGGCCACCGCCGGCGTCCACCCCCACGAGGCCCGCCACGGCGTCGACGGGCTGGAGGCGGTGCTGGCCCGGCCCGAGGTCGTGGCGGTGGGGGAGTGCGGCCTCGACTACCACTACGACCACTCGCCCCGGGACGCCCAGCGCGCCGTGTTCGAGGCGCAGGTCGCCCTGGCCCACGCCCACGACCTGCCGCTGGTGATCCACACCCGGATGGCCTGGGACGACACCTTCGCCATCCTCGACGCCGAGGGCACGCCGGCCCGCACCGTGTTCCACTGCTTCACGGGCGGCGCCGACGAGGCCCGGGGCTGCCTCGACCGCGGCGCCCACCTGTCGATCTCGGGGCTGGTCACCTTCCCGAGCGCCGACGACATCCGGGCCGGCGTGGCGCTGGCCCCGCTCGACCGCCTGATGGTCGAGACCGACAGCCCCTTCCTCACGCCGGTGCCGCTGCGCGGCAAGCCGAACCTGCCCGGGTACCTGCCCTACGTCGGGGCGGGCATCGCCGAGGTCAAGGGCGTCGCCGTCGAGGAGGTGGCGGCCACGACCTGGGCCACCACCGAGACGTTCTACGGCCTGGCCTGAGGCCCGGGCCCATGACCCTCACCCGGACCCAGGCCGCGGCGCTGCTGGCCGAGCACGGGCTGGCCCCGAGCCGGGCGCTGGGCCAGAACTTCGTGGTCGACCCCAACACCGTCCGGCGGATCGCCCGGCTGGCCGACGTCGGGCCGGGCGACCACGTGGTCGAGATCGGGGCCGGGCTGGGGTCGCTCACCCTGGCCCTGGCCGATACTGGGGCCGCGGTCACCGCGGTGGAGGTCGACCGCCACGTCCTCCCGGTGCTGCGGTCGGTGGTCGACGGGCACGGCGTCACGGTGGTGGAGGGCGACGCCATGGAGCTCGACTGGTCGTCGGTGCTGGCCGGGGCCGACCGTTGGGTGCTGGTCGCCAACCTCCCCTACAACGTGGCCACCCCGCTGGTGCTCGACCTGCTCGACGACGTGCCGGCGGTCCAGCGGATGCTGGTGATGGTGCAGCGAGAGGCGGGGGCGCGGCTGGCGGCCGACGCCGGCGACCCGGCCTACGGGATCCCGTCGGTGAAGGTGCGGTACTGGGCCACGGCCCGACTGGTCGGCAAGGTCGGCCCCGACGTCTTCCTGCCCCGGCCCAAGGTCGACTCGGCGTTGGTGGCCATCGAGCGTCGCACCGAGCCGGCCACCGACGCCGACCCCGGCCGGTTGTTCACGCTCGTCCGGGCCGGGTTCGGCCAGCGCCGCAAGATGCTGCGCCGCTCGCTCGCCGGCCTGGTCGACCCGTCGGCCTTCGCCGCCGCCGACGTCCGCCCCGAGGCCCGCCCCGAGGAGCTGACCGTCGAGGACTGGGGCCGCCTCGCCACCGCCCCCGCCTGACCCCACCCCCGAACCGGTGATCAGTTTCCCCGCCGGGACGGGGAAACTGATCACCGGTACGTGGGGGGAGCGCGCACCTGTTCGCTAGGGTCACGGGTCGATGGCCGTCCCCGAGACGCTGAGCAGGGCCCAGGCCCGACGGATCGCCCTGGCGGCCCAGGGGTTCACCGAGCCGCGGCTGGGGCTCCAGGGCCGGCGGGTCGACCGGCGCCACGGCCACCGGGTGCTGGAGCGGGTCGACGTGGTGCAGGTCGACTCGATCAACGTCTGCGTGCGGAGCCAGGAGATGCCGCTGTTCTCCCGGCTCGGGCCGCACCCCCGCGACTTGTGGCACCGCATGGGCGAGGCCCGGGAGGTCTTCGAGTTCTGGTGCCACGAGGCGTCGCTGCTGCCGGTCGACCACTGGCCGCTGTTCGGCTGGGTCCGGGAGCAGGGGATGATGTGGGGCGGGTCCCGGCAGATCGCCGAGGAGCGGCCCGGCTACGTCGAGGACGTGTACCAGCAGGTCGTGGAGCGGGGGCCGCTCGCCGCCGGCCAGCTCGACGACGCCGGGAGCAAGAAGACCGGCATGTGGGAGCGCTCCGACGGCAAGAAGGCGCTGGAGTTCCTGTTCGGCACCGGTCGCATCACCGCCCGGCGCCACCCGTCGACCTTCGCCCGGCTCTACGACACCATCGAGCGGGCCATCCCGGCCGACGTCCTGGCCCGGCCGGCCCTCGCCGAGGCCGACGCCCGACGGGAGCTGCTCGAGCGGGCCGCCCGGGCCAACGGCATCGCCACCGAACGGTGCCTGGTCGACTACCACCGGCTGAACGGCCCCAGGAGCCGGCCGCAGGTGCACGAGCTGGTCGAGGCCGGGCGGCTGGTCCCGGTGCGGGTCGAGGGCTGGGACCGCACGACCTACGTCCACGCCGACGCCGTTCTGCCCCGCTGGGTCCGGGCCCGGGCGCTGCTGACCCCGTTCGACTCGCTGGTGTGGGAGCGCCGTCGGCTGGAGGAGCTGTTCGGCTTCCACTACCGGATCGAGATCTACGTCAAGCCCGAGCAGCGGGTCCACGGCTACTACGTGATGCCGTTCCTGCTGGGCGACCGCATCGTGGCCCGGGTCGACCTCAAGGCCGACCGGGCCACCTCGACCCTGCGGGTGCAGTCGGCGTTCCGGGAGCCGGGCACCGTCGAGGGCGAGGTGGCCGAGGAGCTGGCAGCCGAGCTGGCCCTGATGGCCGGCTGGCTCGGCCTGGAGCAGGTCGCCGTCCAGCCGAGGGGCGACCTGGCCCCCGCCCTCCGCGCCGCGTCACACAATGGGGTCTGACCCCATTGTGTGTCGCTCGGTGACCTCGGTCTTGAGGGCGGTGCGGTCGAGCTTCTGCATCGGGGTGAGGGGGAGGTCGGGGCGGACGACGACGGCCTCGGGGAGCTTGTGGCGGGCCAGGTCGGCGGCCCCGAAGGCCCGGAGGTCGTCCAGGGTGGGCGGCGCCGCAGGGTCGGCCGGGACGACGACGGCCACGCCGACCTCGCCCATGACGTCGTCGGGCCGGGGGACGACGGCCACCTGGGCCACGCCGGGGTGCCGTCCGAGGACCGCCTCGACCTCCTGAGGGTGGACGTTGTAGCCGCCCCGGATGAACATCTCCGACCGCCGTCCGGTCAGCACCAGGCAGCCGGTGGCGTCGGGGCCGAGGGCGCCGTCTGGTGGCTCGATGCGGCCGAGGTCGCCGGTGCGGAGCCAGCCGCCGGGGGCCCGGAGGGCGGCGGAGGCGGCCTCGTCGTGGAGGTAGCCCTCGCAGGCGGCGTCAGAGCGGACCCAGACCTCGCCGACCTCGCCGTCGGGGAGGGGCCGGCCGTCCTCGTCGTGCACGGCGACCTCGATCCCGCCCCGGGTGCGGCCGACGGTGTGGAGGGCCTCGGCGTCGGGGGCGTCGAAGGCGGTGCCGGTGCCGACGCCGCCCGACTCGGTCGACGAGTAGCGGATCGAGTAGCCGGCCCCGAAGCGGCGACGGGCCTCCTCGACCAGTGCCGGCGCCGACGGCCCGCCCCCGACGATGAGGGCCTGTACGCGGGTGAGGTCCCGCTCGCCGAACCGGGGGTCGCGCAGGAGCAGGGCGACCTGGGGGGCGACGCCGCCGATCGTCGTCAGCCGCTCCCGCTCCACCAGGTCGAGGACGTCGGCGGCCCGCCACCGGTCGAGCAGGTGGGTGGTGGTGCCGGTGCGGAGGTACCAGGCCAGCTTGGTGGTGAACCCGACGTGCGCCATCTGGGTGGCCGCGAGCATGGGGGTCGGCGGGGCGGCCGGGTCGCCCCAGGCGTCGCCGGTGTCGATGCGGGTGACGGCGGCGACGTGGCGGTCGCGGAACACCGCCCCCTTGGGCCGGCCGGTGGTGCCGGAGGTGAACACGATGGCGGCGAGGCGCTCGGGGTCGGTGGGGAGGCGGGGCGCCCCGGCGTCGGTGGCGGCCCCTTCCAGCTCGGCGACCTGCTCGGCCGCCTCGACCACCAGCGCCGGCCGGGCGACGTCCAGGCAGGCCTGCTGTTCGGCCGGGGCCAGGCGGGGGTTGACGCCCGCGGTCGCCGGTCCGGCCTTGGCGCACGCCGCGGCCAGCACGACCCAGTCGACCCCCGACGGCAGGGTCAGGGCGACGACGTCCCCCGGCCCCAGCCCGCGGGCGGCGAGCCCGGCGGCCACCGCATCGGACCGTCGGTCCAGGTCGGCGTACGAGGTCGGCCGCCCCCCGGGGTCGACGAACGCGGCGCGGCCCCCGAACCGGCTCCCCGCCCTCCGCACCGCCTCAGCCAGCACAACCGTGTCCCGTTCTGGCGCGCCAGGACGTCGGTCTCGGCCCCTGGGCGCGCCAGAACGGAGGAGGAGAAGAAGGACGGGTCATCCGGGTCAGCGGTCGCGGGGGGTGATGCGCTCGCCCTGGAAGACCTTCTGGCCCTCGGCCAGGGCCTCCTCGCTCATCCCGAGGTGGAGGAGCGGGCCGCCGAGCGAGAGGGCCTGCTGGCGGGTCAGCTCCCGGCCCGCCCACAGCGTCCGCAGCGTGGCCTGGACGGCCGACGGGGGCGCCGAGGCGATGGCCGCCGCTGCCCACCCCGCGGCCTCCGCCAGCTCGTCGGCCGAGGCCACGACCTCCGACACCAGCCCGACCTCGTGGGCCCGACGGGCGGTCATCCGCTCGTGGTTGCCGAGCAGGGTCATCCGCAGGACCTCCCCGAACGGCATCGTGCGGTGGAGCATCAGCAGCGGCTCGTACACCGCCGGCATCCCGTAGGTGACGTGCGGGTCGAAGAACCGGGACCCTTCGGTGGCGATGATGAAGTCGACCTCGCCCAACAGGTAGAAGGCGCCCCCGCAGGCGATGCCGTCGACCGCGGCGATCACCGGCTTCCACAGCTCGTTGGCCTTGGGGCCGAGCTGCCGGCCGGGGTCGTCGTAGGTGTACGGCGAGAAGTCGTAGGACGCTCCGCCCTCGGACGGCACGAAGTCCCGGTCGATACCGGTGCAGAAGGCCTTGCCGCCCTCGGCGCCGAGCACGATGCAGCGCACCTCGTCGTCGGTGCGCAGCCGCCGCCAGAGGGCCTGGAGCTCGTCGCACATCACCTGGTCGAAGGCGTTGTAGCGGTCGGGGCGGTTCAGGTTGACCCAGCCCACGCCGTCGGCGACGCGCCAGGTCAGCGTGGTCAGGTCCGAGGACATGGAGGGGACGCTAGGGGAGCGGTGGCTCGTCGGCGCCGGCCGCGTGTCGATAGGTGTCTGACACCTTTCGACACGGTCAGGCGCCGACCGGGGCCCGGTCGCGGTCGAGGTCGAGGCTCAGCATCTTGATGGCGTTGCCCCGCATGATCTTGTACACCGCCTCCTCCGGGAGGCCCGCCATGTAGGCGGTGGCGATCTCCTTGGTGTGGGGCCAGGTGGAGTCGGTGTGCGGGTAGTCGGTCTCGAAGGTGACGTTGTCCACCCCCACGATGTCGAGGCTGTCGACGCCGTGCTGGTCCCGGAAGAAGCAGCCGTACATGTTCCGGTAGTAGTAGGTCGACGGCGGCTCCGGGATGAGGTCCTTGACCCCGCCCCAGGCCCGGTGCTCCTTCCACACGTCGTCGACCCGCTCGAGGATGTAGGGGATCCAGCCGATCTGGCCCTCGCTGTAGGCCAGCGTCAGCTCGGGGAACTTCACCAGGTTGCCGCTGAACAGCCAGTCGCTCATCGACGCCATGGCGTTGTTGAAGCTGAGGCTGGCGGCGACGGCGACCGGGGCGTCGGGCGAGGTGGCCGGCATCCGGGACGACGACCCGATGTGCATGTTGATCGTGGTCCGGGTCTCCTCGCAGGCGGCGAAGAAGGGGTCCCAGAAGCCGGAGTGGATCGAGGGCAGGCCGAGGTGGGCCGGGACCTCGCTGAAGCAGACGGCGTGGACGCCCCGCTCGGCGTTGCGGCGGACCTCGGCCGCGGCCAGCTCGGCGTCCCACAGGGGGACGATGATCAGCGGGATCAGCTTGCCGTCGGAGTCGCCGCACCACTCCTCGACCATCCAGTCGTTGTAGGCCCGCACGCAGGCCAGCCCCATGTCGTGGTCGGGGTGCTCGGTGAAGGCCTGGCCGCAGAAGCGGGGGAACGTCGGGAAGCAGAGCGACGCCTCGACGTGGTTCATCTCCTGGTCCTCGACCCGGGCCTTGGGGTCGTAGCAGCCGGGCCGCATCTCGTCGTAGGTCATCGGCGTCATCGTCATCTCGTCGCGGGAGTACCCGACGGCGGCGACGTGGCGCTTGTGGATGTAGACGAGGTCGCCGAACACCCAGCAGTCGGCCGGGCGCCCGTCGTCGGTGAACTCCTGCTCGTAGGTGCCGCCACCGATGTGCTTCATCCCGCCGACGCCGCGCCGCTCGATGCGGGGCCCGTCGGCCCGGTACTTCTCGGGCAGCCAGGTCTGCCATACGTGCGGCGGCTCGACGACGTGGTCGTCGACGCTGATGATCTTGGGCAGCTCGGCCATGGCGTCCTCCCGGGTCGGAACCCGAACCTGACGGGTCGTCAGATCCTACCTGACGACCCGTCAGGTCTGGCGTCCGGGTCGTCGTCGGGCACACTGGCCCGGTGAGGACGGGGAGACGACGAGCCGTGGCCGCGACCCTGGTCGTGGCGCTGGTGCTGGGGGCGTGCACCCGCGCCGACGACGACCCGGGCACGACCGCGTCGACCACCACCGAGGCCGCACCGACGACGGAGGTGGCGGCCCCGGTCGACGGCACCGCGGTGCTCGCGTCGGTCGGGCCCGCGGTCGCCCTCGTCGAGACACCGGCGGGCTCGGGCACCGCCGTCCTCCTCGCCGACGGGACCCTCGTCACCAACGCCCACGTCGTCGACCCGTTCGGCCAGGCGACG
>CAYQGF010000006.1:8005-28848 GCA_964416885.1 uncultured Iamiaceae bacterium | reverse complement strand
GCCGAACCTGGAGGTGGGCCAGCTCGTGGAGGAGCTGCTTGAACCACAGCTCGTAGACCTGGTGGACGACGATGAACAGCATCTCGTCGTGCTCGTCGGACCGGGGGCGCTGGGCGCCGAGCACCTCGTCGAGGGCCAGGTACGACGTGTAGGTCAGCGCCGGGTCGGGCTCGGCGGGCTCCGCCATCGCCCCGATCCTCCCACGCCACACGAGGTGTCGCGAGTTGGTGTCTGACACCAAGTGCGCGCTGCTGTCCCTAGGGTCGGGCGATGGACCAGCCCGCCGCCGGCACCGCCGGCCCCCGGAACGTCGTGGTGCTGCTGCTCGACAGCCTCAACCGGCACATGGTCGGGGCCTACGGGGCCGACGAGTTCGAGACACCGAACCTCGACCGGCTGGCCGCCCGGTCAGTGCGCTTCGACCGCCACTACACCGGGTCGCTGCCGTGCATGCCGGCCCGCCACGACATCCTCTGCGGCGCCCTCGACTTCCTGTGGCGGCCGTGGGGCTCGATCGAGCTGTGGGAGGACCCGGTCACCTACCCGCTGCGGGCCAGCGGCGTCACGACGATGCTGGTGTCGGACCACCCGCACCTGTTCGAGGCCGGCGGCGAGAACTACCACACCGACTTCGGCGGCTGGGAGTACGTGCGGGGCCACGAGGGCGACCCGTGGCGCACCACCTCCGACCCCACGTGGGCGGGGGCGCCGGCGCTGCCGGCGCGGGAGGGCTGGATCCACCACCACTACGATGACAGCCGCACCTGGTTCCGGGAGGAGGCCGACTTCCCCGGCGCCCGCACCATGGCCACCGCGGCCCGGTGGCTGGCCGAGGAGGCGCCGGCCGCCGACCGGTTCCTGCTGTTCGTCGACGAGTTCGACCCCCACGAGCCCTTCGACGTCCCCGAACCGTGGATGTCCCGCTACGACCCCGACTGGGAGGGGCCCAAGGTCATCTGGCCGCCGTACACCGAGCGGGCCGTGGCCGACGGGCACATCGACGAGCGCACCGCCCGCCACGTCCGGGCCAACTACGGGGCCAAGCTGACCTTCGTCGACCACTGGCTGGGCCGGGTCCTCGACCAGCTCGACCGCCAGGGCCTGTGGGACGACACCGCCGTGATCCTGTGCACCGACCACGGCCACTACCTGGGCGAGAAGGACATCTTCGGCAAGCCCGGTGTGCCCGTGTACCAGACCCTCGGGCACATCCCGCTGTTCGTGGCCTGGCCCGGGCGGGAGGCCGGCGTGTGCGATGCCCTCACCACCAGCGTCGACATCCACGCCACCCTCTGCGACGTCTTCGGCGTCACGCCCGAGCACCGCACCCACGGTCGCTCGCTGGCCCCACTGGTCACCGGCGAGGCCGCCGAGGTGCGGGACTGGCTCCTCACCGGGGTGTGGGGCCGGGGCGTCCACGTCGTCGACGGGCACCGCAAGTACGCCCGCTCGCCGCTGCCGGGGAACCGCCCGATCTCGATGTGGTCGAACCGGTGGTCGACGATGCCGGTGTCGGCCTACCCCACGCTGCGGCTGCCCCGACCCGACCGGCGGGCCCGGCTCGACTTCATGCCCGGCTCCGACGTCCCGGTGATCCGCCAGCCGTTCGAGGCCACCGACCCGCTCCCCTACTGGGCCGCGGGCCGGGCCGATGGGGCCCACCTGCTGTTCGACCTCGACGAGGACCCCACCGAGGACCACGACCTGGCCGGGAGCGGCACCAGCCCCGAGGCCGAGATGGAGGAGCTCCTCCGCCACGCCCTCACCGAGGTCGAGGCCCCCGACGACCAGCTCGCCCGCCTCGGCCTGTCCTGACCCGGTCCCGGTGACGGACGCGAAGTGCCAGGCACTTCGCGTCCGTCCGGCGGGCGGTTCGCCCGGGGCGCGCCCTGATGGGCCAGGCTGCGGCCCGTGAGGATCCTCTACCTCGACATCGACACCCTGCGGCCCGACCACCTCGGCTGCTACGGGTACCACCGGGCCACCAGCCCCAACATCGACGCCCTGGCCGCCGACGCCGTGCGCTTCACGCAGGCCTACGCCTCCGACGTCCCCTGCCTCCCCAGCCGCACGGCCCTGGCCACCGGCATGTTCGGCACCCGCAACGGCGTCGTCACCCACGGGGGCGTGGCCGCCGACCTCCGCCCCGAGGGCCCGCAGCGGCAGTTCATGGGCTCGCTGATGCGGGCCTCGTGGGCGTGGCGGCTCTACCAGGCCGGCTACCACACCGCCTCGATCTCCAGCTTCCCGTTCCGGCACTCGGCGGCCTGGTGGAACCACGGGTTCATGGAGGCGATGAACCTGATGCGGGGCATGGGCGGCGAGCGGGCCGACCAGGTGCTGCCGGGCACCCTCGACTGGCTCGACCGCCGCGGCGGCGCCGACCGCTGGTTCCTCCACGTCCACCTCTGGGACCCGCACACGCCGTACAACACGCCCGACGACTACGGGAACCCCTTCGCCTCCGACCCGGTGCCGGCGTGGCACACCGAGGAGGTCCGGGCCCGGAACTGGGAGCGCCCCGGCCCGCACTCGGCCCAGGAGCCGTGGGGCTTCCGGCCCGACGAGTGGGGGCCGCCGCCGCCCCGCCAGCCGTGGGACGCCTCGTCGATGGACGCGGTGAAGGGGATCTTCGACGGCTACGACGTCGGCGTCCGCTACGCCGACGACGCCGTCGGGACGATCCTCGACAAGCTCGACGCCCTCGGCGTCCTCGACGAGACCGCGGTGCTGCTCAGCTCCGACCACGGCGAGGGCTTCGGCGAGCTGGGCGTCTACGCCGACCACCAGGGTGCGGACGAGGCCACCGCCCACATCCCGGCGATCCTGCGCTGGCCCGGCCTCGACGCCCGGGTCGACGCCGACCTGCACTACCACCTCGACCTGGCCGCCACGGTCGTCGACCTGGCCGAGGGCACCATCCCCGAGGAGGTCTGGGACGGGCGCTCGCTGGCCCCGGCGCTCCGGGCCGGCGAGCGGTCCGGTCGCGACCACCTGGTGCTGACCCAGGGGGCGTGGACCTGCCAGCGCGGCGTCCGCACCGGCGACCACCTGTACCTCCGCACCTGGCACGACGGCTACCACGGCTGGCCCGACGAGATGCTCTTCGACGTCGCCGCCGACCCCCACGAGACCACCGACCTGGCCGATGACCCGGCCCACGCCGCCACCCTCGCCGGCGCCCGGGAGGTGCTGGCGACGTGGACCGACGAGCAGCTGGCCCGCAACGGCGGCACCGACCCGATGGAGACGGTGCTGGCCGAGGGCGGGCCGTACCACACCCGCGGCCACCTCCCGGCCTACCTGGAGCGGCTCCGGGAGACCGGCCGGGGCCACTGGGCCGACGTCCTGGCCGAGCGGTTCCCGGCCGAGGCCGACCGGGCCACGTGGTCCGACCTCCGCCGCTCCGGCCGTCTGCTGGCCCGCGACCTCCTCAGCGCCCGCCGCTGAAAAGGGCGCGGCGCGGCCAGATCACCGCGAACTTTGAGTGGTCTGTTCCGCCTGGCGGTCTTTTCCGCTCAAAGTTCGAGGGGTGGGGCGGGGTCAGGCGACGTCGACGGTGAGGGTGCTGCGCACGTCGGCGGCGGAGGCGGCGACCAGGACCTGACGGGGGCCGGGGTCGACGACCCAGCCACCGGTGCCCAGGTCCCAGCGGCGCCAGGCCGCGGCGGGGACGGCGACCTCGACGGTGACCGTGTCCCCCGGGGCCACCACGGCCTTGGCGAAGGCGGCCAGGGCCTTGGGCGGCTGGTCGGGGTGCGGGTGGGTGACGTACACCTGGACGACCTCGGTGGCCGGCCGGTCGCCGGTGGCGGTGACGTCGACGGCGACCGTGACGCCCTCGTCGGCGGCCACCGAACCGGCCGAACCCGACGGACCCGTCGAACCGGCCGAGAGCCGGGCCTCGCCCCACGTCGACGGGCCGTACGACAGCCCGTGGCCGAACGGCAGCGTCGGGGCGACACCGGAGGCGTCGTGGCCCCGGTACCCGAACAGCCGGCCCTCGCCGTAGGTCTGCACCCCGTCGACCGGGGCGTAGTGGGGCCAGGCCGGGGCGTCCTCCAGCCGCACCGGGTAGGTCACCGGCAGGCGGCCCCCCGGGTCGGCCGCGCCGACCAGAACGTCGGCCACCGCCGGGCCGGTCTCCTGGCCACCGAACGAGGCCAGCAGCACGGCATCGACCTCGTCGAGCCACGGGAGGGCGACGGGGCCACCGGCGTTGACCACCACGACGGTGTGGGGCGCGGCGGCCGCGACCCGGCGCACCAGCTCGTCCTGGTCGCCGGGCAGGGCGATGGTGGTGCGGTCGGCGCCCTCGGTCTCCCACTCGTCGCTGGTGCCGACGACCACCACGGCGACGTCGGCCTCGGCCGCCGCGGCCTCGGCCTGCTCGATGCGGGGCGGCGGGATGACCGGGGCCATCCCGAAGCTGACGGCGGCGAACCGGCGCACGCCGGTGGTGGAGATGTGGACCGGGACGGGCACGCCGGCGCGGCACTCGACCACTTCGGTCTGCTCCTCGCAACCGAAGCCGTACAGCCACTCGCCGCGGGGCAGGGTGCGGTCGGGGTCGTCGAGCACCACGGTGTCGCCGACGGTCACTCGGCCCTTGCCGGTGATGGTGGCCCCGAACCGGTGGGGGCCGTCGTGCTCGGGGACGACCTCGCCCACGATGGTGATGCGGTACTGGCCGTCGCCCACGCCGTCAGGGGCGGAGCCGAAGTTGGTGACGGCCGACCGCTCGGTGACCTGGGTGGCGACGACGGGGGCGTCGGGGTCGGTGCCGTTGCGGAACTCGACCAGGAACCCGGGTCGGCCGTCGGGCGTCCGGGCCCGGTCGCGGTCGACCACGGGCAGGTGGCGGTCGATGGTGGTGCCCTGGTGCACGCCGAGGAGACGGTCGCCGAGCCGGTCGGTCAGGGCCTCGGCGATCGTCGGCTGGTCGAGGGAGCGGAGCGTCGAGCTGCCCCCGCCCAGGGCCCGGGTGTGCACTGCGTTGGGGCCGATCACCACGACCCGGGCCTCGGGGGCCAGCGGCAGGGCGGCCTCCTCGTTGCGGGCCAGGACCAGGCCGGCGACCGCGGCCTCCCGGCACAGCGCCCGCTCGGCCGGGTCCTCGACGGTCTCCTGGGCCTTGTCGGCCGACCGCTCGGCGGCCCGGGTGCGCTCGGCCAGCAGGCGCAGCTCGGCGACCCGGCCGTCGACCTGCTCCTCGTCGACGTCGCCCCGGCGCACCGCGGCCGCGAGGGCCGGGCCGAAGACGGTCTCGGGCCCGGGCATGGCCAGGGTCAGCCCGGCCCGGGCGGCACCGACGGTGTCGTGCACCCCACCCCAGTCGGAGACCACGTAGCCGTCGAAGCCCCAGTCCTCCCGGAGGACCTCGGTGAGCAGCCAGTGGTTCTCGGCGCAGTGCTCACCGTTGAGCTTGTTGTAGGCCGACATGATCCCCCAGGCGTCGGCCTCCTTCACCGCAGCCTCGAACGGGCGCAGGTGGTACTCCCGGAGGACGTCCTCGGCGACGCGGGCGTCGACGCTCAGCCGATCGACCTCGGTGTCGTTGGCGACGAAGTGCTTGACGGTGACGCCGACGTCGTGGGCCTGGACGCCCCGCACGAAGGCGACGGCGAGCCGGGCGGTGAGCTCGGGGTCCTCGGAGTAGCCCTCGAACACCCGGCCGCCGATCGGCGTGCGGGCCAGGTTGACGGTGGGGCCGAGCAGGACGTGGGCGCCCTTGCGGACCGCCTCCTTGCCCAGCAGGTCGGCGACCCGCTCGACCAGGGCCGGGTCCCAGGTAGCGCCGAGGGCGATGCCGACCGGCACCACCACGCCGGGCACGAGGCCCTCGGGGCCGGCCTCGCCGCGCACGCCGTTGGGGCCGTCGGACATCTTGATGACCGGCAGGCCGGCCTCCGGGAAGCCATGGGTGCGCCACGCGGTGGCCCCGCCCAGCAACAGGCAGCGGTCGTCGAGGCTCAGGTCGGTGCTGGGAGCGGTATCGGTCGGTTCCACGGGTTCCTTCTAGTGGGTGTCGCGACGGCGGGGGCGGCTCGCGTCGCTGCGGATGATGGCGCGTTCGTCGGTGCCCAGGTAGCTGGCGACGACACCGGGGTCGGAGCGCACCACGTCAGGTGCCCCCTCGGCGATGACCCGACCGGCCTCCAGGCAGTAGACGCGGTCGCTCATCGACATGATCAGCGGCATGTCGTGCTCGATGACCAGCACCGACGCGTCGA
Source organism: uncultured Iamiaceae bacterium (assembly GCA_964416885.1). Lineage (GTDB taxonomy): Bacteria > Actinomycetota > Acidimicrobiia > Acidimicrobiales > Iamiaceae > Iamia. The sequence continues at coordinate 22,615 of CAYQGF010000006.1, read as the reverse complement.
GCTCGGCCCGGAGGGCGAGGATCAGCGGGCCGAACGCCTCGGTCTCCCGCTGGGCCACGCCCGCGGTCGGCTCGTCGAGGCAGAGCACCCGGGCGTCGACGGCGAGGAGCCCGGCCAGCTCGACGATGCGCCGGGTCCCGGTGGACAGGTCCGACACCTGGGCGTCGGCGTAGCGGCCGAGCCCCAGGAACCCGAGGATCTCGTCGGCCTCCGACCGCTTCCGGCGCTCGTCCCGACCGGCCGGTGGCCAGCCGACGGCCGGTCCGAGGATCCCGCTCCGACGACGGGCTTCGAGGGCGACCATCACCGTCTGGCGGACGGTCAGCTCGGGGAACAGCGACGCGGCCTGGAAGGTGCGGCCCAGCCCGGCCCGGGCGCGCTGGTGCGGGCGCCGCCGCGAGACGTCCTGGCCGAGGACGTGGACCTCGCCGTGGGACGGGACGAAGCCGCCGATGGCGTTGAACAGGGTGGACTTGCCGGCGCCGTTGGTGCCGATGAGGCCGACGACCTCGCCCCGGGCCACCGAGATCGAGGCGCCGTCGACCGCTCGGACCCCGCCGAAGGCCACGACCATGTCCCGCGCCTCGAGCGCCGGGCCGGTGGCGTCGGGCTCCGCGGGCCGCTCGGGCCGGGCCCACGTCGTCGGGCGGGGCGGCTCGGCGGGCGCCGGCGCCCGGGCGGCCAACCGGTCGTAGAGGGCGTCGCGGGCCGAGTAGGCGAGCTGCACCAGGCCGCCGGGGAAGTAGAGCAGCAGGACGAGGAGGCCGATGCCGGAGGTGAGGAGCGGCACGACGTCGTTGTCCGGGAAGAAGGCGGGCAGGCCCCGGACCCACAGCGCGCCGACGATCGGCCCGGCGACCGAGCCGAGGCCGCCGATGACCGCCATCGACACGACCGACAGCGAGTCGCCGACGACGAACAGCTCCCGGGTGTTGATGTTCTGGGTCAGGGCGCCGAGCAGGCAGCCGGCCAGGCCGGCGACCCCGCCGGCGAGGGCGAACGACGAGAGCTTCGTCCGGGTCGCGCCGACGGTGTAGGCCGAGGCGGTGGCCTGGTTGTCGCGCACGGCGACCATGGTCCGCCACGGCGCCCGCTGCCGGAGCCGGGCCACCAGCACCACCACGACGGTGGTCACCGCCAGCACGAACCAGTAGTAGGTCCGCTGCACCGTCAGGTCGATGCCGGCCAGCTCCCCCCGCGGCAGGCGGATCGGCGGTTGGGCGCCCCCGGTCATCAGGTCGGTGCGGAACAGGTGCTGCTGGGCGGCGTAGGCGAACACGAAGGTCGAGACGGCGAGCAAGAGCCCCCGCACCCGCAGCGCCCCGAGCCCGATCAGGGCCGCGAGGAGGGCGCAGACGACGGTCATCACCAGCATGGCCACGACGAGCGAGGTGGGCCCGAGGCTCAGGTGGAGGTAGGTGCCGGTGGGGAGGCCGATCACGACGCCCTGGCCCCGGACGAGCATCGCCGTGCCGAGCGCGCCGACACCGGCGAAGCCCATCTGCCCGAGCGACAGCTGGCCCGACCATCCGGTGACGACGCTGACCGACAGGGCGGCCAGGGCGAAGCCGAGGATCGACGCGTAGAGGTACGAGCGGGACGGCGTCGTCACGACCAGGGGGACGAGGATGCCGACCACCACGGCGACGACGAAGACGATGTGGCCCAGGTGACGGGCCCACCAGCGGTCGGCGATGGCCTCGGGCACGGGCCGGACCCGGGGCGCGAACGAGAAGGTGGTCGCCCCCTCCTCGGTGGGCCGCCGGGACTGGAGGAACACCGCGACCAGCACGGCCACGAGCAGGACGGTGTCGATCAGCCCCGGTTGGTCGAGGATGTTGAACGCCAGGACGGACTCGACCACGCCCAGCACGACGCCGGCCACGACGCTCCGGGGGAACGACGCCATGCCGGCCACGACGGCGACCACCAGCCCCCGGGCCAGGGTCGCCGGCCCGAGGGTGGCGACCTGGTTGATGCCGCCGACCCGGCCGGCGATGAGCACGATCGAGAGGGTGGCGACGAACCCGGCGACCGTCCACACCGCGGTCGAGGCCAGCTTGGGGCTGATCCCCGACAGGCGGAGGAGGTCGGGGTTGTCGGCCGCGGCGGCCACCGCCTTGCCGAACATCGTCCGGGTCAACAGCCAGCCCAGGACCAGGGCGACGAGCGGCACCACGACGACGATCGTCTGGGCCGGGCCGGAGAGGACCACGTCGCCCACCTCCAGCCGGCCCGAGAAGGGGGTGGGGAACGGCGCCCGCACGTCGTCGGGCTTCGGCATCGCCAGGGTGGCGGCCAGCGCCACCTGCGAGAGCCCGATCGTCGCCACCAGGAGGATCACCCGGGGGGCGCGGAACAGGCGCCGCACGACGATCAGCTCCGACACGGTGCCGAAGGCCGTGCCGACGAGCAGCCCGGCCAGGAGGGCCAGCGGGTAGGGCACGTCGTACTGGACCGCGAGCAGGGCGACGAGCGCGGTGCCGGGGAGGCCCATGGCGCCCACCGCGAAGCTGATCACCCGGGTGGAGCGGTGGATCAGCACGACGCCCATGCCGACCAGCCCGTACACGAGGCCGTTGACGACACCGTCGGCGACGAGCTGGGGGGTGACGGTGACGGCGATCATGTCGCGCTGCCGAGGAACACGGCCCGGGCCAGGTCGTCCCGCTCGACCAGGTCCTGGGTCCGGCCGTCGAAGCGGACCGTGCCCTTCTCCAGGAACACGGCCCGGTCGGCGATGGCCAGGGCGACGTTGAGCGACTGCTCGACGATCACCATCGTCTGGCCCGCTTCCTTGAGCCGTTCGATGGTGACGAGCAGCTCGGCGACCACGCCAGGGGCGAGCCCGAGCGACAGCTCGTCGATCAGGAGGACCTCGGGGTCGTGGAGGAGCACCCGGCCGAGCGCGAGCTGCTGCTGCTGGCCGCCGGAGAGCCGCCCGGCCGGCGTGGATGCCTGGCTCCGGAGGTCGGGGAACATCTCCCAGACCCGCTCGATGCGCTCCTGGCGGACGGCCCGGTCGAGGATGCGGGCGCCGATCTCCAGGTTGTCGGCGACGCTCAGCGAGGAGAACGTGCCCCGGCCGCCGGGCAGGAGCTGGATCCCCATCCGGGCCCGCTGCTCGGGCGAGGTGAAGGTGACGGTACGGCCACCGAGGCGGACGTTGCCGCGGGCCGGCGTGCCCAGCCCGGCCACGACCCGCAGGATGGTGGACTTCCCGGCCCCGTTGGTGCCGAGGAGGGCCAGGGTCTCACCCTTCGCCACCTCGAGGTCGATGCCGAACAGCACCTGCACCCCGGTGCCGTAGGAGAAGTCGATGCCCTCGAGCTGGAGCGCGGGGATGTGGTCGGGGTCCTCCGCCTGCCGGGTGCGCTCGGCCTCCTCGGCCCGGATGTCGGCGACGATCATGCGGAGGTCGTCGTCGACCGACGAGGCCCCCCGGAGCAGGAACACGGTGCCGGCCACCGCCGACGGGATGGCGACGACGACGATGGCCACGGCCTCGCCGTAGGAGCTGGCCAGCACGGCACCGAGGAGGGCGCCGCCGATGGCCCCGAACAGGAACACGTACAGCGCCGCGAAGGCGACGCCGAGCGAGCGGAGGCGGAACGGGATGACGCTCTGGACCAACGGGCCGACCATCGAGAAGGCGGCGCCCGCGAGCACGGCCCCCGGGATCGACACCAGGGTGAACAACACCGCGTTCGGCATCGAGAACTGGAGCGGGGTCAGCAGGGCGCCCGGCAACACCAGGAGGGCGACGATGCGCATGGCCCGAGCCGGGCCGGTGCGGTAGAGCTGGTCGAAACGACGACCGAGCAGGGGCAGCGCCACCACGGTGAGCACGCCACCGGCCGAGGCGACCAGGCCGCGGCTGAAGGCGTCGAGCCCGTAGCGCTCCTCGAGGAAGAAGTTGGTGAGCGACACCATCGGGAACAGCTGGAACCCGATGGCGGCCAGGGCGAACACCATCGAGCGCAGGGTGCGGACCTGGAAGAGGCGGGCGAAGGCCATCTCGACCGACACCGGCACCTCGGCGTCGTCGGCGGGCACGGTGCCGAGCACCGAGCGGCGCTCCCACTGGCCCCGGGGCGGCTCCGGGATGCGGAAGGCCAGGACCGCGACGACGCCGACGGGCACCCCGAGGATCAGGAAGGCCCACCGCCAGCCGCCCTCGGCCGCACCGCCGAAGGCCACGGCGATGCCCCCGACGAGCACCGGGCTGAGCACGCCGAGGAAGCGGCCGACGGTGCCGGTCGTCGCGGCGAGCCGGCCGCGCACGCCGATGGGGTAGGTGTCGGCGATCAGCGAGGAGTGCACCGGCAGGGTGTTGGCCTTGGCCACGCCGGTGACGAACCGGGCCCAGAAGAGCATGAAGGCGTTGACCGATGCCGCCGACAGCACGGCCCCGACGCCGAAGACCAGGCTGGAGACCCCGACGATCGGGGCCCTCCGCATGCGGTCGGCCAGCCACCCCATCGGGATGATGCCGAGGACGACGAAGGCGGCCGACGCCGAGGTGATGAACACGATCACCCCGTCGCTCACCCCGAGCGACCGCCCGATGTCGGGCCCGAGCACGGTCATCGCCGCGGCCTCGAGCTCGTCGAGGCTGTTGAGGAGGAGCAGGACGACGAAGGTGAAGGCGCCGCCGCCCATCGCCAGGCCCCGCCGGAGGCTCAGCTCCTCCTCGGCGACACCCGGCAGGTCGGCGGGGTCGAGGTCGGGCGCGTCCGACCTCGACCCGTTGGTGCGATCGGCCTCGCCGGCCAGCACCCCTGACGCGAGGGATGCGACATCACCCCCGCTCTCCATCACGCGTCGGCGGGAAGGAACTCGACCCTGTCCTCGTGGAACTCCCACAGCCGGGCCGGGGTGCCGGCGCCCCACCGCTCCGCGCTCAACGAGGCGTCGGGGTTGCCGGGCATCTCGAAGCTGTCGAGGGTGTCGAGCCCGGCGAGGATGCCCGCGTTGGAGAGGTCGTCGCCGGCCGCGGTGAGCACGGTGCGGACCAGGTCGAACATGGCGCACAGGCCCGGGAGCTGGCCCATGTTGCGGGAGTCGGGCCGCTCGTCGGGGCCGTAGATGTCGTCGACGGTGACCTCGAGGTCGGAGTGGGCGTTGACGTCGTCGAGGCAGGCGAGGAAGCGGGGGTCCTCGGCGACCTCGTCGGAGACCCGACCGGGCACGGCGCCGATGGCGCCGACCAGCTCGCTCGGGTCGGTGAGGCCGTAGCCCTCCAGGGCGTCGCTGCCGATGATCTGGCCGTTGGTGAAGACGATCTGGGGCGACCAGTCGGTGCGCTCGAGGGCCGGGACGATGGCCGGCAGCCCGGCGGCGACGATCAGGGTGTCGGCACCGTCGGACTCGAAGCGCTGGAGGATGCGGTCGACCTCGGCACCCGCGGCGACCTGGTCGCCGCCGGCATCGGCCCGCTGCACGACCGAGACGATGTCGACCCCGGCCTCCTCCAGCGGGGCGACGATGAACTGCTCGGCGAAGTCGGTGCTCACGTCGGACTCGTGGTAGATCGCGACCTTGGCGTCGTCGAGCACGCCCTCGTCCACGAGGAGCTCCATCGACTCGCGGATCGAGTCGGCCTCGTTGGCCGCGGTGGTGATGTACGGCGCCTCGGAGCGCTCCTGGCGCTCGGGGGTGAGGCCCCAGCCACCGAAGTAGGGCCGGCCGTAGGTCTCGGTGACGCACAGGGCGTTGTCGCTGATGAAGGTGCCGGCCACGGCGAAGACCTCGTCGTCCTCGACGAGCTCACGGCAGACCTGCTCACTGGGCTCGTTGCCGACCGGCAGGAAGCGGCGCTCGACGATCTCGAGGGTGCGCCCGTTGATGCCGCCGTCCGCGTTGACCGCGTCGACCAGGGCGGGGATCACCTCGTCGGGCAGGGAGCCGAGCTCGACGCCGAACTGCTCCTTCACCGCATCGACGTCGATGATGGCCGCACCGAGCTTGATCGTGTCGTCGGTGACGCCGGGTGGCGGCGGCCCCGACGGTCGGCCGTCGGAACGGGCCTCGGTGGTGGTCGACGATGTCGCCGAGTCCGAGGTCGACACCGAGCAGGAGGTCACGGCCAGGGCGACCCCGAGGGCGAGGGCCACCAGCGGGAGCGGGCGACGGCGGGCGAGGGGCATGCGGGCCTCCTGGGCGGCGGGGCGGCGGGGAGCCAGCGGTGGCACCCGGCGCGGCGAGCGGGCCGGAACGTACGGACCGGCCCGGATAAAGTCAAGCAGGTGAACAAAATGGGGAGAGCGCCGCGACGGACGCTGCGCCGCGTGCTCGACCCGAGGGTCGTGTCGCGACGCGCTCGTCACCGTGAACCCTCTCGGGACGTCGTGCCCGCCACCTTAGCGTCCACTAAGTGGGCGAGGTGAGTGCCCGCTGAGTGGTCACCCGGGCCGCGGCGACCACCGCTCGGAGAGGACGGTGGCGGCGCCGCCGAGGAGCCCGGCGCCGGGGCCCAGGACGGACAGGTCGACGACGACCCGGTCGCGCATGTGGTCGAGGACCCGGTCGAGGAGCGCCTGTTCGATCGCAGCCCGCACGACCTCGCCCCCGGCCACCACCTCCCCCTGGAGCACGAGCGGCTGGGGCCCCACGGTGTGCACCAGGTTGGCCAGGCCGACGGCCAGGTTGGCGGCCAGGTCGTCGAGGAGGGCGCGCGCCGCCTCGTCGCCCCCGACCACCCGGGCCGCCAGCCGGCCGGCATCGAGCGACCGGCCGCCGGGCAGCCCCCGGCGGCGGGCCTCGGAGCGGAGCCAGCGCAGCGATGCCCCGGTCTCCCAGCAGCCGCGTCGCCCGCAGCCGCACCGACGGTCGCCCCCCACGTAGGTGTGCCCGATCTCGCCGGCCGCCCCCCACCGGCCCTGGAGCAGCTCACCGTCGACGATGGCCGCGGCGCCGATGCCCTCACCCACCTGGATCGACCAGAAGGCCTCGCCGTGACCGCCCCGCCCCCACCAGAGCTCGGCCAGCGCGCTGGCCCGGGCATCGTTCTCGACCACCACGGGCTGGCCCCTCATGGCCGCCCGCAGGGCCGGGACGAAGCGGGTGCCGTCGACGGCGGGCACGCGCCCCGAGGGGAGGAGCGTCTGGGTGTCGCGGTCGACGGCCGTGCCGACCACGACGCCGACGGCCGTCTCGGCCCGCTCGGTGGCACCGACCTCGCCCAGGAGCCTCGCGACCAGGGCGGCCACCTCCTCGGGGCCGACCGACGAGGGCAGCGGCGAGCTGGCGTCACGCACCACCTCACCCCGGGCGTTGACGAGGGCGGCCTCGACCCCGCCCACGTCGATCGTCGCCGTCCCGGTGAGACCGGCGTCGGCCCGGAGGCGCACCGGGCGAGCCGGACGCCCCTTCCCGCCCGTGCCCTCGGCCGGCAGCTCCTCCACCAACCCGTCGGCGAGGAGGGCATCGACGTAGGAGCCGATGGTCGTGCGGGTGACGCCGCTCGACCGGGCCAGCTCCGAACGCGACGCCGGCCCTCGCTGCGCCAGGGCGAGGAGGATGGCGGCCCGGTTGGCGTCGGTCGCCTGTCGCCCCGTGACGAGGCGGGGCCCGGTCATCGGGATCGCACCCGGGCCACGGCGTCGGCGGTGTCGTCCACGGGTCAATGGTGCCGCCCCGGACCGGGCCGAGCACAGGTCACGACCTCCTGGCCAGGGCCGGGACGACGAACCCGACCCTCCCGACCATCGACCTAGCGAACGCTTACCTAGTGTGCACTAAGGTGGCGGTCGTCACGCCCACCGCGCCCAGGCCCGGGCGCCGAAGGAGGAAGCATGAGAACAGTCAAAGGTCGCGGCATGCGGCTCCGGTCGTTGATGGTGTTGGGGGCGCTGGTCCTGAGCGTCGCCGCATGCAACCAGCGAGGCCCGGACCCGACCGAGCAGAGCGTCCGGGTGAACGGCCCGTTCGCCTACACCCGCATCGTCCTTCCGAACAGCGGCCCCACCAACGCCTTCGGCGGCGGCCAGCTCTACTACCCGATCGCCAACCCGAACGTCGAGAACGGGGGTGTCGGGAAGAGGTTCGGCGCGGTGGCCATGGCCCCCGGCTGGCTCGAGAAGAGCACCGACCAGCTCAGCTGGTACGGCCCCCTGCTGGCCTCCAACGGCTTCATCGTCATCATGATCGACACCAAGAACGTCTTCTCCAACGAGGCCACCCGGGCGACCGAGCTGCAGGCCGCGCTCGACTACCTGACGAGCAGCAACAGCCCGGTGGCCGGCATCGTCGCCCCCAACCGCCTGGCCGTGATGGGCTTCTCGATGGGCGGCGGTGGGGCCCTGCGAACCGGCGTCGCCCGGCCCGGGCTGAAGGCCGTCGTCGCCCTGTCCCCGAACGACGCCCAGAAGAGCTTCCCCAACCTCTACGTCCCGACCCTGATGGTCTCGTGCCAGAACGACACCACCTCGCGCCCGAGCCAGCACGCCATCCCCATGTACAACAGCATCCCCAACCAGACCGTCGACGTGAGCGAGAACCCCGCGTTCCCGGGCGACACCGCTCCGGTGGCCGGGACCAAGGCCAGGGTGGAGTTCGCCGGCCTGCAGCACGACTGCCCGGTGGGGCGGACCCAGGGCGGCGCCAACACCCCCGTGGAGCCGGGCAGCACGCGAGCGCAGCTGATCGCCCGCTCCGTGATCCCCTGGCTCAAGCACTACGTCGACGACGACTGGCGCTACGACCCGTGGATCTGCCCCGCCCCCGCCGCGTCCCAGTTCACCGAGTGGTCCGCCTACGAGTCCAACTGCGGCACCGCTGATCGGCCCGGCCCCTACATCCCCTAGTGACCTCCGTGGCGGCCGTCCCTCGCTCGAGGACGAGCGGGGGACGGCTGCCGAGGACCGGTCTGGCATCGAACCTCGTGGGCCCTTAGGGTGCCGAGCGGCACACCGCCGGATCACTGCATGACCGACCCCGACCTCCGCACCCCCACCCGTTCCACACCCGGCGCCCGCGCCCAGGAGATCATCGACACCGCTCTCCGCCTGTTCGCCACGCGGGGGTTCCGGGGCACGACCGTTGCGGCCGTGGCGGAGGAGGTCGGCATCACCGACGCCGGGGTCCTGCACCACTACCCCACCAAGAAGGCCCTGCTCCTCGCGGCGCTCGACTGCTACTACGCCCAGCAGCTCGAGCTGTTCCAGGCGCTCCTGGCCCCCGGCGGGCTCGAGGCGATCCGGAACCTGGGCGACTGGGGCCAGGTCATGGAGGCCCAACCCCACCTCCTGGGCCTGGAGGTGACCCTCAGCACCGAAGCGATCGAGCCCTCGTCGCAGCTCCACGAGTTCTTCGTCCAGCGCTACACGCTCCTGCGCCAGCAGCTCGCCCAGATCGTCCAGGAGGGGATCGACGAGGGCACCATCCGCCCCGACGTCGACGCCGAGCACGAGGTCGCCTGCGCCCTCGCCCTGCTCGACGGGCTCCGGCTCCAGTGGTTCCTCGTCCCCGGCCGGATCCCGCTGGCGGCCCACGCCCGGCGGGCCATGGACGACCTCGTCGCCCGCATCGCCGTCCCCACCCCGGGGCCCACCGGCTCGGCCCCGGAGGCCACCGACCCATGACCGGGGCCGGGCTGTTCCCCCGGCCCCGCTCGGTCCGGCGCCACGAACCGGCGGTCAGGGCCGCGGCGCCGCTCGATGTCGCCGTCGACCCGACCCTCCCGCCCCAGGGGTACCGCCTCGTCGTCGACGCCGAGCGGGCCGTGCTCACCCACGCCGACGAGGCCGGGCGCCGCTACGGCCAGCAGACCGTCGACCAGCTCCGGGCCGCCGACGGCACGCTCCCGGTGATCACGATCGACGACCACCCGGACATCGCCGAGCGGGGCTTCATGCTCGACATCAGCCGCGACCGGGTGCCGACCCGGGCCACCCTGGCCCGTCTCGTCCGGCTCCTGGCCGTCGCCCGCTACACCCAGCTCCAGCTCTACGTCGAGCACACCTTCGCCTACCGGGACCACGAGAAGGTGTGGCGCCACGCCTCACCTCTGACACCCGACGACCTGCGCTGGCTCGACGACCGGTGCACCGCGTCCGGCATCGAGCTGGTCGCCAACCAGAACTGCTTCGGCCACATGGGCCGCTGGCTCGCCCACGACGCCTACCGGGCCCGGGCCGAGTGCCCCGACGGCGCCGAGGTCGTCCCGGGCCTGCGGTTCCCGGCCGGCGTCCTCGCCCCGACCGAGGACAACGCCGCCTTCGCCCTCGCCCTGGTGCGGGAGCAGATGGAGGCGGTCCGGTCCCGGACGGTCAACGTCGGCTGCGACGAGACCTTCGAGCTGGGCAAGGGGGCCAGCGCCGAACGGGTGGCCGAGGTCGGGCTGGGCACCGTCTACGGCGAGCACCTGGCCCGCATCGTCGGGCCGCTGCTGGCCGACGGGTGCGCGGTGCAGGTGTGGGCCGACGTCCTAGCCCACCACCCCGAGGCCCTCGCGCTGCTCCCCGCCGGTGCGGTGACGGCCCTGGTGTGGAACTACGACGCCCCCGACGCCCCGAGCCCGACCCTGCCGGCCCGGCTGGCCGAGGTGCTCGACGAGATCGGCATCGACGTGACCACGCCGACCGACTTCGCCACCCGGCTGGCCCCGATGGCCGGCTCCGGCGTGACGACGTGGGTCGCGCCCGGGACCTCCGCCTGGAACTCGATCGTCGGCCGGCTCGACAACGCCCGGGCCAACCTGCTCGACGCGGCCCGGGCGGCGGTGGCCCACGACGTCGGCGGCTTCCTCGTCACCGACTGGGGCGACAACGGCCACCAGCACCCACCGTCGGTCAGCGACGGCCCGCTCCTCTACGGCGGGGCCGTGGCCTGGGCCGCCGAGGCCAACGCGGACCTCGACCTGGCCGCCGTCGTCGACCGGCAGGCCGCCCTCGACCCGACCGGCACGATCGGGCGGGTGCTGGAGGCGATCGGCACCGTCCACGGCCGCACCGGCGTGGTCGCCCGCAACCTCAGCCCGCTCCACGCCGCGCTGTTCCCCCACCAGGTCCACCTCACCAGCGGAGCCCCCGACGTCGACGCCGTGCGGGAGGTGGTCGCGGTCCTCGACGGGGCGCGGTCCGACCTGGCCGCGGCCCGACCGGCGGCCGACGACGGCGCCGTGCTGGTCGACGAGCTCGACGTCGCCATCGGCCTGGCCCGGGCCGGGGCGCTCCGGCTGCTGGCCCGGGCCGGCGTGGAGGACGTTCCGGTCGGGGCGCGGCGAGCCGAGCTGGCGGAGCTGCTCCCCCGCTTCCGCACCGCCTGGCTGGCGCGCGCCCAGCCCGGCGGGCTCGACGACAGCGCCGCCCACATCGAACGCACCCTGGCCGCCGAGGAGGCACCGTGACCGTCGACCCCACCCCTGCCCCCGACCCGTCCCTCACCTTCCCGCCCGGGTTCCTGGTCGGGGCGTCGACCGCGGCGCACCAGATCGAGGGCGGGAACGTCAACAGCACGTGGTGGGGGTTCGAGCACGGCCCCGGGAGCCCGGTGTCCGAGCCGAGCGGCGACGCCGCCGACAGCTACCACCGGTGGGAGGACGACCTCGACGTGGTGGCCTCGCTGGGCCTGACCGCCTACCGGTTCAGCGTCGAGTGGGCCCGCATCGAGCCCGAGCCCGGGATGGTGTCGAAGGCCGCCCTCCAGCACTACCGGCGCATCGTCGAGGGGCTGTGGGACCGGGGCGTCGAGCCGGTCGTGACGATCCACCACTTCACCGAGCCCCGCTGGTTCGGCCGGGCCGGGGGCTGGGCGGGCAACGAGGAGGCCGCCGCCCGGTTCACCACCTACGTGGAGGCGCTGCGGCCGGTGCTCGACGGCGTCGGCTGGGTCGTCACGATCAACGAGCCCAACATGGTGGCGGTCATGTCGGCGGTCCGACGGATGCTGAGGGGCGAGGCCGTGCCCACCGACGACCTCGGCCCGCTGCCCCTCCCCGACGCCACCGCCACGCAGGCCCTCACCGACGCCCACCGGGCCGCGGTCGACGTCCTGCACCGGGACCACGAGGGGATGCGGGTCGGCTGGTCGGTCGCCAACCAGGTCAGCCACGCCCAGGCCGGCGGCGAGGACAACGCCCGGCGCTACGAGGACACCCGGTCCGACGCCTACCTCCGGGTCAGCACCGAGGACGACTTCGTCGGCGTCCAGACCTACACCCGCACCGTGTTCGGCCCCGACGGTGCGGTCGAGGTCGCGCCCGAGGAGGAGCGGACCCTCACGGGCTGGGAGGTCTACCCCGCGGCGCTCGGCGAGTCGGTGCGCCGCACCCGGGAGGTCGTGGGCGACGGGGTCCCGATCCTCGTCACCGAGAACGGCATCGCCACCGCCGACGACACCCAGCGCATCGCCTACACGACAGCGGCCCTGGAGGGCTTGAAGGGGGCGATGGAGGACGGCGCCGACGTCCGGGGCTACCTGCACTGGAGCCTGCTCGACAACTACGAGTGGGGCTCGTTCACCCCCACCTTCGGCCTGGTCGGCTGGGACCCCGACACCTTCGACCGCCACCCCAAGCCCAGCGCCCACTGGCTCGGCGCCCTCGCCCGCCGCGTCACCGACTGATCCCCACCAGGGCCGGCAGCCTCACCCGTCTCCGGCCGCAGGTGATGGGCCCAGGGCCTCGGCGACCGCAGGAAGGTCGTCGGCCGCGATCCCCCACAGCTGGTCGAGGTCCACCCGGTGGTAGGCATGAGCCAGCAGCACGCGGACGGCGACCAGCTCCGTCCACGCGACACCGGGGAACGCAGCCTTGGTCTGGTCGCTGATGCGTGTGGCTGCCTCACCAGCGATCTCGATCGCTCGTTCGAGCCCGAGCCCGAGCATCTCGTCGGCCTCGACTGCGTGCCGGCCGCGCTCGACGAGCGCAGCCACCCTCGCGCACATGTCGCGGATGTCGTCGAGCCGCTTGGCGTCGCTGCGGCTCACAGCCAAACAGCATCCCGGCGTACGTCCTCGTCGCGAGGAAGGAGCCCGCCGAGCGACACGACATCGACCGGGTGGTCGAGGAGCGCTCGAAGGTCGTCCTGGAGCCGGACCAGGTCGAAGAGAGAGCTTCCCTGTTCGAACTCCACCAGGAAGTCGAGGTCGCTGTCGGGCCGTTCCTCGTCCCGAGCGACAGACCCGAACAGCGCGACGGACACGCCCCGGTGGCGCGCCACGGCCTCCTTGATCTCGGAGCGTCGCTGCTCGACGAGCGCCCGGAGGGGGTGCAGCGTGGTGCTGGCCATGACGACGGGTCCCTGTCCAGTGACGACCTGGAGCCCGAGAAGGGAATCGAACCCTTGACCTTCTCATTACGAGTGAGACGCTCTGCCGACTGAGCTACTCGGGCGAAGAGGGACGACCCTAGCCGGGGACACCCTCCACGAGCAGCCTCGATCGGAACAGGTCGAGCACCTGGTCGAGGGCATCCCGGGTGGGGGTGCCGGGCTCGTCCTGGAGGTCGTCGGTCAGCACCGAGTGGGCCTTGGCCGCGTGGCCCCACGGGTTGCCCTTCGACGAGTCGATCTCGACGCCGACGAACCGGTCGCCCAGCACCTTCCGCAGGGTGGCGAACCGCTCCGGCGGGGCGAGGGCATCACCGGTGAAGCGGAGCCCGAGCACCGTCAGGTCCTTCGCCGCGCACGTCTCCACCATCGCCGCCTGGTCCTCGGGCGAGAGGCCCAGGTCGGCCTTCCGCTTGCCCCCGAACGGGAACGGCACCGACGGCTGGGACAGGACCGGGGCCAGGACCGGGGCGTCGGCGATCATCCCGAGGGCGAAACCGCCGGTGAAGCACATGCCGACCACGCCGATGCCCGGGCCACCGCACTCGGCGTGGAGCTGGCGGCCGAGCGAGCGCAGCCAGCCCATCACCGGGGAGGTGCGACCGGTGGCCATCACCGTGAACTCCCGCGAGACGCAGGCCGGCCCCATCGAGGTGGCGATGTCGCCGAGCGCCGAGCGCGGGCCGGAGCGGAACGGGTCGCGGCCGGGGACGCCGAAGAGGTGCGGGAGGGCAACCGAACAGCCCAGGTCGACGACCCGGTCGGCGAACTCGATCACCTTGGGCGTGATGCCGGGCATCTCGGCGATGACGACGACGCCGGGCCCGGACCCCTTCCGGTACACGGTGCGGGTGGTGCCGTCGGCGGTGTGCTCGGTGCGGGTGAACCCGTCGAGCTCGACATCGGTCGGAGACATGGGCCGGCAACGTAGTGCTCCGCCGGCGCCTGACGGGGAGGGGGGATGCGGTCCGATCGAAGAGGCCCACCAGGGTCAGGCCCCGGCGGGGCCGAGCGGCGCGAGACTCGGGTGGCACGAGGCGGGCCGCCGGTGAGAGGAGGCCCAGCGTGAGAGGAGGCCCAGGGGCGATGGGGACGACGAGCGACGAGAGCGTGCTCGACGCGGCCCACGCCCAGGCGTTCCGGACCTCGCCCACGGCGATGGCGGTGGTCGGCGCCGACCGCACGGTGCTCGACGTCAACCCGGCCCTCGCCCGTCTGCTCGGCGTGCCCGGACCGGAGCTCGTCGGCCGGCCGCTGGTCGACGTCGCCCAACCCGAGCACCGGGCCCTCACCCGGGAGTGGCTCGACCACTGCGCGTCCGGCGCCCCCTCGCCCCTGC
>CAYQGF010000006.1:0-7995 GCA_964416885.1 uncultured Iamiaceae bacterium | reverse complement strand
CCCCTGCACGTCGACTCGGGTGTCCGCACCCGCTCCGGCCGGGCCCGGTGGTTCGCCACCGATGGCAGCCCGGTGCTCGACCCCGACGGGGAGGTGCGGGGCTTCGTCATCACCATCACCGAGTCGAGCGCCGACGACGCGGCGGCCGAGCAGCGGTGGCGGGCGCTGGTCCAGAACATCTCCGACACGGTCGTCGTCATCGGGCCGGAGGGCACGATCCTGAGCACGACCGGCCAGCTGGCCCCGGCGCTCGGCTACCCGACCGATACCTGGGCCGGGCTCCCGTGGGACTCGCTGGTCCACCCCGACGACCTCGAGCGGCTGACCGCGGTGGCCCAGCAGGTCCTCGGCGAGCCGGGTCGGCACGTCACGGCCGAGGCCCGCCTGCGCCACCGTGACGGATCGTGGGTCGACGTGTGGGCCAGCGCCGTCAACCTCCTCGACGACCCCGCGGTGGGCGGGGTCGTGCTCACCGCTCGCGACATCACCGACCAGAAGCGGGCCGAGGCCCTCGTCGCCAGCCAGACCTCCATCCTCGAGCTGATCGCCACCGGGACGCCGCTCGACGAGGTGCTCGAGGCCGTGGCGGCGATGGTCGAGGACCACGACGACGGGGGTCGGGCCGCGGTCGCCATCGTCGATGGCGAGCGCCTCCGCCCCCGGGCCGCGCCCGGCCGCGGCCCCGACCTCCGGGTCCGGGCCGCGCTGGGCGAGTTCGCCGTCACCCCCGACACCCGCCGCCACCTCAGCGGCCCCCACGGGGTGCCCTTCGTCCGCCACGCCGACGACCCTCGCGTCAGCGACGTCATGCGGCCCGCCCTGCGCGCCGCCGAGGTCGAGACGGTCTGGTGGGCGCCCGTGGTGCCGGCCGGCCACGACCTGGCGGTGGCCGCCATCGTGTCGTTCCACCCCGACCGGCGGCCTCCCAGCGACCACGCCCTCCGCGCCGCCGAGATCGCGTGCACGCTCGTCGCCATCGCCCTCGACCGCCACGCCACGGTCAGCGAGCTGGCCCACCGTGAGCTGCACGACCCCCTCACCGGCCTCCCCAACCGCACGCTGCTCCTCGACCGGCTCCAGACCGCCCTCGACCGGGAGCACCGGGCCGGTACCGAGGCGGGCATCCTCTACGTCGACCTCGACCGGTTCAAGCTGGTCAACGAGCGGTACGGGCTGCCGCACGGTGACGAGGTGCTGGTCGCGGTGGCCGATCGGCTCCGCGCTGCGACCCGGCCGGGCGACACCGTGGCGCGGGTCGGCGCCGACGAGTTCGTCGTCCTCTGCGACCGCCAGGGCCGGCTCTCCACCCTCCTGGCGATGGCCGACCGGCTGGCCGCGTCCCTGCGCGAGCCGCTGCCGGTCGACGACGAGGCCGTGGTCGTCACCGCCAGCGTGGGCCTGGCGATCAGCACGCCCGAGGGCGACGCGCCCACGCTCCTCCGCCAGGCCGACGCGGCCATGCAGCGGGCCAAGCAGCGGGGCCGCAACCGGGTCGAGGTCTTCGACCCCGTCATGCAGGCCCAGGCCCACCACCGGCTCGCCCTGGCCTCCGACCTGCGGCGGGCGATCGAACGGGACGAGCTGCGGATGGCCTACCAGCCGGTCGTCGACCTGACGACCGGGCGCATCGTCGGCGCCGAGGCCCTCTGCCGATGGGACCACCCGATGTGGGGCGCGGTGCCGCCATCGGAGTTCGTGCCGGTCGCCGAGGAGTCGGGGGCGATCGCCGCCATCGGGCCGTGGGCCCTCACCCGGGCGCTCGGCGACATGGCACCGCTGGTGGGGACACCGGGGTTCCGGCTGTCGGTCAACCTGTCGGCCCGGCAGCTCGACGACGCGGAGCTCCCGCGGTTCGTCGCCCGCGCCCTCGCCGACCACGGCTGGGCGCCGGAGCGGCTCTGCCTCGAGCTCACCGAGACCGCGCTCACCGACGACCTCGACCTGGCCGCCCGCGCCCTGCTCGCCCTCCGGTCCATCGGGGCGCGGATCGCGGTCGACGACTTCGGCACGGGCTACTCGTCGCTGACCCACCTCCAGCGGCTGCCGATCGACGTCGTCAAGATCGACCGCTCCTTCGTGCAGGGGTTGGGCGAGCGGGGGGCCGTCGACCGGACGTCGATCGTCGCCGCCGTGGTCGGCATCGCCACCGCCATGGGGCTGGACGCGGTGGCCGAGGGCATCGAGACCGACACCCAGTTGCGGGCCCTCACCGCCCTCGGCTGCACGTGGGGCCAGGGCTACCTGTTCTCCCCCGCCGTCCCCGCCCCGGCGCTCGTCACCCTCGTCCGCGACGACGACGGCCGCACCCCCGAACTTTGAGCGGAAAAGACCGCCCCGCGGAACAGATCACTCAAAGTTCGCGGTGATGGGCGCGTCTCACGGCCTCCGACCCGGCGGCGGCAGGTCGAGGAGGAGGGCCTGGAGGAAGAGCTCCTCGCTGGGGTTGCGGACGAGGGCGTCGACCGCGGCCCAGATCCGGTCGAGGGCGGACGCGGCCTCCTCGACACCGATGCCGGCCGACGCCGCCGGGTCGCCGACGACGACCCGGCGGTAGGCGTGGGCCAGCTCGGCCAGGCCCATCCGCAGCTCGTCGGTGCGGAGCCGGCGGAGCTGGCGCTTGTGGCGCTCGTCGAGGACCCGGGCGCCCGAGCCCCGCTGCCCGTAGCGTTCGATCCTCTCGTTGAGGGCCTCGACCTCCTGCTCCTGCTGGGCCTGGAGCGGTCCCGCGGCGTCGTCGATGGCGGCCCGCAGCTCGCCGACCACCTCGGCCACGGTCGCGCCCCGACCGTCGAGGCGGGTCGGCAGCTCGCCCCACGCCCGGAGCCGGAGGGCGACCCGCTCGTCGGAGGCCAGCAGGCGGGCCCGGTCGAGGTCGCCGTGGGCCGCCCCGGCGACCTGGGCCGCGAGGTCAGCGGCGAGGCCCTCCGCGGTGAGGACCGCGGCGACCACGTCAGGGGTGAGGGCGGGCAGGTCGACCGGGACGCAGCGGGAGGCGATGGTGACCAGCTCGTCGGGCAGCTCGTCGGCCAGCACGACGAAGAAGGTGCCGGCCGGCGGCTCCTCGATCGTCTTGAGCAGCTTGCCGGCCGTGGCGTCGGCGACCAGGTGGAACTCGTCGAGGACCAGGACCTTCCGGCTGCCCTCGATCGGCTTGAGCGAGGCCAACCGGACGATCTCGGCGGCCTGCTCGACCCGGATGCTCGCCCCCTCCCGACGGACGACGGCGATGTCGGGGTGCTGGTCGAGGGCGGCCAGCTCGCGGTGACGGCGGGCCTCCTCGGGCGTGGCCGCCGCGGCGGCCAGCAGCTCCCCGGCGAAGACCCGGGCCGCGGCCTCCTTCCCGCTGCCGGGCGGGCCGAGGAAGAGGTAGGCGTGCACCGGGTCGGCCACCGCGGCGCGGAGCTGGGCCACCGCCCGTTCCTGCCCCGGCACGGCCCGCCACGGGTCCCCGTCGCCCAGGTCATCCCGCGGGATCGCATCGCTCACGTCCTCACCCTGCCACAGCCCTCCCCCGTTCTGACCGACCAGGAGCACACGAACAGCCTCCTCCTCGGTCAGAACGCCCGGCGACCCCAGCGCTCTCCGTTCTGAACGAGGAGGAGCGCATGGACGGCCCCGTCGTCGTTCAGAACGGCCAGCACCGGTTCAGAGGGCGAGGCGGGCGTGGACGACCTCGGCGACGCGGGCCGCGACCTCGGCGACGGTGCCCCCGCCGTCGACCACGGCCCAGCGGTCGACCTCCGCCTCGGCCTGGCGGCGGTAGCTCTCGGCGACCGTGGCGTGGAAGGCGGCCCCGGCGTTCTCCAGCCGGTCGCGGCCCCGGCCGATGCGGGCCCGCGCCTCGACGTCGTCCACCACCAGCAGGACCACCAGGTCGGGCAGCAGGCCGTCGGCGGCCCACAGCGACAGGTCACGGACGACGTCGGCCCCCAGGCCCCGGCCATCGCCCTGGTAGGCCACCGACGACGCCAGGTACCGGTCGGTGACCACGTGGCGCCCGGCCCCCAGCGCCGGCCGCACGACCGTGGCGACGTGCTGGGCCCGGTCGGCCGCCATCAGCAGGGCCTCGGCCCGGTCGACCAGGCCGTTGTCCTCGGCGGCCAGCACGATCGACCGGATCTCGGCCCCGATGGCGGTGTCGCCCGGCTCGTGGGTCAGCACCGCCCCCAACCGCTCGGCCAGCAGCCGGGCCTGGGTCGACTTGCCGCACCCCTCGCCCCCCTCGAAGGCGATGAACCGACCCGTCACGGTGCGCCGCCCGACGACGACCACAAAGGGGTCTGACCCCATTGTGGACCCCTTCGTGGTCGCTCGGCTCCGGAGGTGCCCGCCACCGGCTCAGCCGGCAGACTTCTTGGCCGCCGCCTTCTTGGTGGCGGCCTTCTTCTTCGCCGGCGCCTTCTTCTTGGTGGCCTTCTTCTTGGCCGCCTTCTTGGCGCCCCGCTTCTTCTTGGCCGGACCGGCCTCACGGCGGATCTGGAGCAGCTCGGCGGCCCGCTCGATCGTGATGTTCTCGACCGTGTCGCCCTTGCGGAGGCTGGCGTTGGTCTCGCCGTCGGTGACGTAGGGGCCGAAGCGGCCGTCCTTGACCACGACCGGCTGGCCCGACACCGGGTCGGTGCCCTCCAGCTCCCGCAGCGGCGCCGCCGCGGCCCGCTGGCCCCGCCGCTGCTTGGGCTGGGCGAAGATCCGCAGCGCGGCGTCGAGGTCGACGGTGAACATCTGCTCTTCGGCCTCCAGCGACCGGCTGTCGGAGCCCTTCTTCAGGTAGGGCCCGTAGCGCCCGTTCTGGGCGGTGATCTCCTCGCCGCTCTCGGGGTCGAGGCCGACCACCCGGGGCAGCGTCAGCAGCTTGAGGGCGTCGTCGAGGGTGATGGTGTCGAGGGTCATCGTCTGGAGAAGCGACGACGTCTTGGGCTTCTCCTTCGACCCCGGCACCACCTCGCCGAGCTGGACGTAGGGGCCGAACCGGCCCGGCTTGGCGAAGACCTCCAGCCCGGTCTCGGGGTCGGTGCCGAGGGGGACGTCGCCCTTGGGGGCCGACAGCAGCTCGATGGCCTTGGCCACGTCCATCTCGTCGGGGGCGATGTCGTCGGGGACCGAGGCGGTGTCATCGCCCCGCTTGACGTAGGGCCCGTACCGCCCGGGCTTGACCACGATGGGCTCGCCGTTCTCGTCGGCGCCGATCGGGATCGAGTTGATGGCGGCGGCGTCGATCTTCGACAGGCCCTCGTCGACCAGCCGTTCCAGCCCGATGCGGCCCTCCTCCGTGACCGAGCCGTCGGTGACGCCCTCGACGAGGGGGCCGTCGGTGGCGTCGCCGAACCAGAACTGGTGGAGGAACGGCTCCCGCTCCAGCGAGGCGGCCGCGATCTGGTCGAGCTCGTCCTCCATCCGGGCGGTGTAGGCGTAGTCGACCAGGTCGGTGAAGTGCTCCTCCAGCAGCTTGACCACGGCGAAGGCGGTCCACGACGGCACCAGCGCCGTGCCCTTCTTCCAGACGTAGCCGCGGTCCTGGATCACCTGCATGATCGAGGCGTAGGTCGACGGGCGGCCGATGCCCAGCTCCTCCAGCCGCTTCACGAGGGAGGCCTCGGTGTAGCGGGCCGGCGGCGAGGTGCTGTGGCCCAGGGCCTCGAGCTCGGCGGCCGACAGCGTCTGGCCCTCGGTGAGCGCGGGCAGCAGGCTCTCGCGGTCGTCGAGCTGGGCGTCGGGGTCGTCCGCGCCCTCGACGTAGGCCCGCATGTAGCCCGGGAAGGTGATGGTGCGCCCCGACGCGCTCCACTCCGTCGGGGTCGGCGTCGGGCGGCCGGCCTCGGTGGCGGGAGCGGCGAAGCGGACCGACAGGGTGCGGCCCCGGGCGTCGGCCATCTGGCAGGCGACGGTGCGCTTCCAGATCAGGTCGTACAGGGCGAGGCTGTCGCCCCGCAGCTCGCCCCGCAGCGAGTCCGGGGTGCGGAAGGTCTCGCCCGCGGGGCGGATGGCCTCGTGGGCCTCCTGGGCGTTCTTGACCTTGCGGGCGTAGGTGCGGGGGGCGTCGGGCAGGTAGTCGCGCCCGTACATCTGCTGGATCTGGCTGCGGGCCGCGGCGATCGCCGTCTCCGACAGGTTGGTGCTGTCGGTCCGCATGTAGGTGATGTAGCCACCCTGGTACAGCTCCTGGGCGATCCGCATCACGCCGGCCGCGGTCATCCGCAGCTTGCGCCCGCCCTCCTGCTGGAGCGTCGAGGTCATGAACGGCGGCTTGGGCCGGGACGTGAAGGGCTTCTCCTCCACGCTGGTGACGGTGAAGGTGGCGCCGTCGAGCCCGTCGCGCAGGGCCTCGGCCCGGGCCCGGTCGAGGACGACGACCGTGCTCTTCGCCGCGCCGGTGTCGTCGAAGTCACGGCCCTGGGCCACCCGGCTGCCGTCGACCCCGACCAGACCGCTCTTGAAGGCCGGATCGGTGGCGAACGACGCGGTGAGGTCCCAGTAGTCGGCCGACACGAAGGCCATGCGCTCGCGCTCGCGCTCGACCACGAGGCGCACCGCCGGGCTCTGGACCCGACCGGCCGACAGCCCCTGGTTGACCTTCCGCCACAGGACGCTCGACACCGGGTAGCCGAAGAGCCGGTCGACGATGCGGCGGGTCTCCTGGGCGTTGACCAGCCCCATGTCGATCTCGCGCCAGTCCTCGACGGCGCGCTCGATGGCCGGGCGGGTGATCTCGTGGAACACCATCCGCTTCACCGGCACCCGGGGCTTGAGCTCCTCCAGCAGGTGCCAGGAGATGGCCTCGCCCTCGCGGTCCTCATCGGTCGCGAGATAGAGCTCGTCGACCTCCTTCAGCAGCGACTTGAGCCGTCGGATCACGTCCTTCTTGCCCGCGTTGACCTCGTAGGTCGGGGTGAAGCCGTGCTCGATGTCGACCCCCAAGCCCTTGGACGGGAGGTCGCGGATGTGCCCGACGGAGGACTCCACGACGAAGTCGTCGCCGAGGATCCCCTCGATGGTGCGCGCCTTTGCCGGCGACTCGACGATCACGAGAGATCGGGCCATAGGGCCGGAAGGGTACGGGCGCGCGGCGCCCGGCTGTCAAGGAGAGGACCCGACACCGTCGGGACGGCGTCGGCTAGGAAACCCTCATGCCGGCCCCCCGACCGCACCCCGAGGAGATCGTGGTGGAGACACCGGCCGGTGTCCGACGCCGCCACGAGCTCAAGATGCTGGCCCTGTTCATCGTCGCCGCGCTGCCCGTCGCGGCCATCGTCTGGCTGCTGCTCAACCCCGGCATCGCCGCCCTCTACGTCGTGGCCCAGACGCTCTTCCTGTGGTTCGGCCTGCGTCGGCGCCACGCCCCGGTGCTCCGCCTCTCGCCCGACGGCATCAGCTACGAACCGGGCCGCTTCCACATCCGCTGCGACTGGGTCGACGTCGACGCCCTGGGCGAGGTCACCCTGCCCGACGGCCGGGTCGACGCCCTCGTCCTGAGCGCCGGCCGGCTCAACTGGGCGATCGACCCGCAGACCAAGCGCCAGGTCCAGGCCCGGGGCTGGGACCGCATCATCCCGATCGGCTCCTTCGAGCCCGAGTGGGAGTGGGGCCGCATCGGCCAGGCCTTCCGCGACTGGGCCCCCTGGGTCTTCGAGCTGCCAGAGCCGGACCTGTAGGCCCGCCGGAACTGGTCGGTCATTCGTCCTGGGTGGGCCGACGGCGTTGCTGCTTCTTCTCGCTGGTCTCGCGCTTGGACTGGAGGCGACGCTCCTTGCTGCCGCGGGTCGGGCGGGTGCGGACCCGGCGGCGGGGCGGGACGAGCGCCCGCTGCAGGGCCTCGGCCAGCCGCTCGCGGGCGATGGCGCGGTTGCGGGCCTGGCTGCGCTCGTCGTCGGCGACGATGCGGACCTCGGGCCCGAGCCGGCCGACGACCAACCGCTTCTGCGCCGGGCTCAGGACCGAGCTGTGCTCGACCGAGAACCGCAGCTCGACCCGGGTGCTCGCCTTGTTGGCGTGCTGGCC
>CAYQGF010000005.1:0-33819 GCA_964416885.1 uncultured Iamiaceae bacterium | reverse complement strand
GTTGGCCAGCGGCCCGTAGACGATGTAGCTGTGGCCGGTGACCCAGCCGATGTCGGCGGTGCACCAGTAGACGTCGGTCTCGGGGTGGAGGTCGAAGACGTACTTGTGGGTGAAGGCGCACTGGGTGAGGTAGCCGCCCGAGGTGTGCATGATCCCCTTGGGCTTGCCGGTGGTGCCCGAGGTGTAGAGGAGGAACAGGAGGTCCTCGGAGTCCATCGGCTCGGCCGGGCACTCGGCGTCGGCGGCGGCCATCAGGTCGTGGTACCAGTGGTCGCGGCCCTCGGTCATCGCGGTGGCGACGTCGGCCCCCGAGGCACCCAGACGGTCGACGACGACCACGGCCTCGACGCTGGTCGTGTCGGCCAGGGCGACGTCGACGGTCGGCTTGAGCAGGCCGGGCTGGCCCCGCCGCCACCCGCCGTCGGCGGTGACGACGACCTTGCAGGCGGCGTCGTTGATGCGGTCCGACAGCGAGTCGGCCGAGAACCCGCCGAACACGACCGAGTGGGGGGCGCCGATGCGGGCACAGGCCAGGAGGGCCACCGGCAGCTCGGGGATCATCGGCATGTAGATGGCGACCCGGTCGCCCTTGGTGACCCCGAGGCCCTTGAGGACGTTGGCGAACCGTTGGACCTCGGCCAGCAGGTCGGCGTAGGTGATCATGCGGGAGTCGCCGGGCTCGCCCTCCCAGTGGAACGCGACCCGGTCGCCCCGCCCCTCGCGCACGTGGCGGTCGAGGCAGTTCTCGCTGACGTTGAGCTGCCCACCCACGAACCACCGGGCGAAGGGCAGGTCCCACTCGAGGATGGTGTCCCAGTCCTTCTGCCAGTGGAGGAGGTCGGCGGCCTGGCGGGCCCAGAAGCCCTGGTAGTCGGCCGCGGCCTCGTCGTAGACCTCGGCGTCGCGGACCAGGGCATCGGCCTTGAAGCCGGCGGGCGGAGGGAAGGTGCGGTCCTCGAGGAGGTAGTCCTCGATGGTCGCGCCGTCGTCTCGCGCCTCGTCGCTCATCGGTACGTCCTCCAAGGGTCTCGGGGTGCCGATGGTCACCCTATACACAGGCATCGGCGCCCGGTTCGGGTGGGCCCGACGGGGCCGCGGCGTCCGCCGTGCGGGCGCCGCGGGCCGCCCGGCTGGTGAATACTCATCTGTCTGTCGACGGATCAGTGGCGCTTGGGTCATGCTGCACGTCGTGGACCATGCACTCCAGACCACCCTGGGAGACAACCTCCGTGCGGCTCGGGCCCGTTTGAGCCTGTCGCAGGCACGGATGGCCGACCGCCTCGGCATCCACCGCACCTATCTCGGCGCCCTCGAGCGGGGCGAGCGCAACCCCACCCTCCAGACCGTGGAGGCGATCGCCTCACGGCTCGGGGCCGAGCCGGCCGACCTCCTCTGGGACCGGGAACGGATCGCGGTGGTCATCGACGCCGACGGCACGGCGCGTCTGGCCCCGAAGGACGCCGACGCCTCGGACGACTCGGACGCCGAGGGGCCGAACGAGGCGTGACACCCTCGGCCAAAGAAATCCTTCGTCCGGGGTAGGCGCGACACTATCAAGGCGAATACGATATACCCGTGGATCGGGTCGATGTACTGGCAGCTTTAGGGCACAACCTCCGCGCCATCCGGCAGGAGCGAGGGTTGTCGCAGCAGCAGATGGCCGAGGTGATCGGCATCCACCGCACCTACCTCGGTGGCCTCGAACGCGGGGAGCGCAACATCACGCTCCGCACGCTCGAGACGCTCTGCGCTCCACTGGAGGTCACGCCCACCGACCTCCTGAGAGAGCCGGGCCCCGACGACAGCTAGCCCACCCGACCCTGCACCCAGGCGGGCACCCTCACCCCCGGACGCGGATCGTGACCGTCGCGGTCCCTCGACCGGGGCCGCCGTCGGCGATGACGGTCCAGCACCCGGCCGTGGGGAAGGTGGCCGTCGAGGGGACGGGACCGGGCAGCCCCTCCGCGGTCGGGGTGGCCTCGACCGCGCCGGCAGCCCCACCGTCGTCACGGTGGACCGCGATGTCGGGCAGCTCGCCGTCGTCGTCGACCCAGAGGGGGAGCTTGGCCCAGGCCCGGCCACCGTCGCGCTCCACGACGGCCGACCAGCGAGTGGCGTGAGGGGCGATGAACCAGATCGCCCCGGACCCGACCACCCCGGTCACACCGGCCGCGTCCAGCCGGTGTCGGGTCGGGGCGGGGACGTCGACGGCGGGCCGGATGACATCGTCGCACGGCGGCGTCGGGCCGGCGCGGCCCGTGCACCCGACCACGAGGAACACCCCGGCCAGGACCAGCAGCCCGGCCACGACGAGCACGCCAGCGCGGGTCGTCACGCCACCAGCCCCACGGCCCCGACCGCCAGGACCAGGACGCCGACCCCCTGGACGACCCGGGTCACGAGGCGGCCGCGACCGGGGTTCACCTGGCAGACCGGTGGCCCGACGCCACGGCGGATGGCGACGGCGAGGGGCACGGCAAAGGCCAGTCCATAGGCCACCCCGGCCCACCACGGGGCGAAGCCGAGGACGGCGGCGCCGAGCAGCAGCCACGACGCCGACGACACCCGGAAGGTCGTCCAGATCATCCCGGTGTCACCGCCCCACACCAGCGGGGTCACCCACCAGGGCCGATCGGCATCGTGGGCGAGCGCCTTCGGGGTCTGGCGGCGGAGGCCGACGCTCATCTGCCCCCGCCCGATGGCTCGCAGGTCGAGCAGGACGCCGACGCCGGCCACCCCGGCCAGGAGCCAGGTGCGGGCCTCCCGCGACGCGAGCTCGGCCACGAGGAGCCCGACCCGGCTGAGGGCCAGGACGACGACGAGCGCGACGAGGACGTGGGCACCCACGAGCAGGGAGACGGTCGGGCGTTCCTGCCGTGGGGTGGTCGACGTCGAGTCCCCCTGCACGAGGGGGCGGATGACCCCGATGAACGACTGCCCTCAGGGGCTGAACAGCTGGGCGAACCCGGCGATGGCGGCCAGGCAGACCACCCAGGTCGAGACGGGCAGGGCATCGACGACACCGATGACGGCGCTCATGGACCGGACGCGCCGGCCGCCAGGGCCGCGGCCTGGTCCAGCAGCGCGACCAGCTGGCGGGGCGAGGGGACGGTCTGGGCCACCACGATGCGGTCGTGGCGCAGCACGAACCCGGCCGGCGTGACGCGCAGCCCGAAGGCGTCGGCGATCCGGTCGTCGGTGGCGATGGTCGTGCTCTCCGGGGCCAGGCCGGCGTCGGCGCGCCACCCGGTGCCGTCGGCGTCGGACCGGGCCCGCAGCACGATGTGGACATCGGGGGCGAGGGGGCCTCGAAGGCCCCGGGCGACGGTGGCGCAGGTACCGCACGTGGTCGACAGGAACAGCACGATGGCGTGCTCGGCCCCGTCGAGCGCCGCGGGCAGGCCGACCGACGACGGCACGATGACGTCCGTCGGGTAGGTGAGCGGTCGGGGCTCGTCGCCCGTCCCGAGGTGGTCGCGCACCTCCTCCAAGGTCCGGTACTGGTCCATCAGGGCGAACAGGCACACGAGCACCAGGACGGCGATGACGAGGACGAGGGCGGTGAGGGCGATCACGACGACATCCGAGCGCGGGCCTGGCCGGAACGAGCGTGTCGGAGGACCGGGGCGGCGGCGACCACGGCGACGGCGGTGGTCGCGCCGGCGAGGGCGAGCACCCCGGAGCGGCCGGCGAGGGTCGAGCCCGCGAGCCGGGGGCCGACCGCCGCCCCGCACCACAGGGGCAGGGCGGCGACCTGGCGCAGCCCGAGGCGGTGCGGCGTCGGACCGAAGCAGGCACACGCGACGACCTCACCCCGGCGATGGACGCTCAGGCCGACGAGGGCGAAGACGAGGCCGAGCCCGGCGACCGAGGCCATGGTGACCGGAGCGGTGGGCGCCGCGGCCAGCGCCAGGGCGATCGCCAGCTCGGAGGCCACGAGGACCGGGAGGACGACGGGGAGATCGAGGTGGAGGGCGCCGAGCGTGGCGCGCATGCCCCGGGGCGCGGCGGCCTTGCCGGCCGCGGCCGCGACCAGCACCGTCGCCGCCGCGAGCTGGACCGCGGCGCCGGCCAGCGCCGTCACCTCCGAGCTCGCCAGCACCGGTCGCCCGGTCGTCGATGCATCACGGGCATCGCCTATCACCGCGACCGTTGCGGCCCGGTCGCGATCGCCGCGATGGTCGAGCCGATCGGGTGGCGGAGGTGGACGGGAATCGAACCCGCCGGACGGGCGGAACCCGTCCCGACCGCTTTGAAGGCGGCGGAGCCCACCAGGTGCTCGGACACCTCCGCCGGGGACGCTACTCGGCTGGCGGGAGGTTCGGCCCGGCGACCCGCACCACGCCATGCCGACGGGTGACGCCTCGCCGGTCGAGGAGGGCGAGGAGCGGCAGGGCCCATCGGCGGGTGGTGCCGAGGTGGTCGCGCACCTCGGCGACCGTGACGCCGTCAGGCCGCTCCGCGAGGAGCCGGGCGACCTCACCGGCCGCCCGGTCGAGCGCGGTGGCCGCGAAGTAGGTGCCGTCGTGGTGGGCGATGGCGCCGGCGGCCCGGAGGGCGCGGAGCTCGTCGGGGGCGCACCCGTGCTCGTCCGGTGAGGGCGGGCGGAAGGGCTGGGCGAGCACGGCGCGGAGGTAGGAGCTCTCCCGCAGGTCGGTGGCCGCTCGTTCCCTGGCCCGGCCGCCGGTGACGACGATGTCGGGCCGGGCGGCGAGGACCAGGCGGTCCCGCGGGTCGAGCTGGTCGAGGGCGAGACCTCGCCACCCGGCTTCGGCGACGGCGGCGCCGAGGCGGTCCTGGTCGGCGGCGAGCTGCTCCGGCGAGGCGACCCAGCCGGGCACGGTGACGGGGACGACGGTGCCGGTGCGACGTTCGAGCCCGGCCGCCGTGACCCACCCCCGGTCGGCCACGACCTGCGCGACGGCGCCGGTCGGCGCCGCCCGGCCGACGGGTCGGGCCGGGTCGACATCGAGGACGACGGCACCGCCGATGGTCGTGGCCCGGCCGCTGTCGCGCACGACGATCCGGTCGCCGGGGAGCAGCGGGACCGGCGCCGCGACCGCGAGCCGGGCCGGCGCCTCCGCCCCGGGCTCGACCCGAGGTGCCCCGATCACCCGCGCCCGGACCGGGACCTCCCGGGTGCCGATCGTCGCCAGGAGGGCGCCGCGGCCGGAGCGCACCGGTGGCGCGTCGGCGAAGACGGTGAGGAGGACGTCGGGCGTCGTGGCCGGGTGCCACCGGCCCGGCTCGACGACCACCGACCCCCTCCCGACCTCGGCTGGGGTGATGCCGGCCAGGTTCAGCGCGACGCGATGCCCCGGCTCGGCCCGTCCGACGGGCTGGCCGTGGACCTCGATGCCCCGAGCCCTCGCGGTGCTCACCGCACCGGGCGACCACACCTCGACCTCGGCGCCCGACGTGAGGGCGCCGTCGACCAGGGTCCCCGTGACGACGGTGCCGGCGCCCGTGACGGTGAAGGCCCGGTCCACCCACAGACGGGGACGACCGCGGTCGACCACCGGTGGCACCGTCGCGACCAGGCGTTCGAGCCCGGCGACGAGGTCCTGGTGACCGATGCCGGCCGGGAGGTCGACGACGACGACCTCGGCCCCGGCAAGGGTCGAGGCCGCGAGCCGCCGTTCGACCTCGGCGACCACCGCGACGCGCCGGTCGGCGTCCGCGTCGGCCGCCCGCGTCACGACGACCAGCCCGGCGGCCACGCCCAGGACGTCGAGGATGCGGAGGTGTTCCTCGGTCTGGGCCCGCCAGCCCTCCACTGCGCTCACGACGAGCAGGACGGCCGGGACCGGCCCGACTCCCGCCACCATCGTCGCGACGTAGCGGGCGTGGCCGGGGACGTCGACGAAGCTCACCTCGGCACCCGACGGGAGGGGCGCCACCGCGAAGCCCAGGTCGAGCGTCAGGCCCCGGCGCCGCTCCTCGGCCAGCCGGTCGGGGTCGACGCCCGTCAGGTGCCGCACGATCGTGGACTTGCCGTGGTCGACGTGGCCGGCCGTCGCCACGAGCAGCGATCGGGGCCCGGGGCCGGTCACCCCGCGCCCGCCCGAGCGGCAGCCTCCACGAGGGCGTCGTCGTCGGGGGCGACGGTGCGGAGGTCGAGGATGGTCCGGCCCTCGGCCATCCGCGCGATCACGGGGGGAGCGGCACCCCGGAGCGCGGCCCGCCGGTCGCCGTCGAGGGCGATGCCGGCGGACGGGATGGTGATGCCGGGGAGCGTCCCGCCTCCGGCGACGCTCTCGCAGTCGACGGGCGTCCCGACGCCCAGCGACGCGGCGCGACGGCGGAGGTCGGCGACCGGCGCGGTGGCCATCGCCCAGAACGGGAGCCGATCGGCCCGGCGGTCGAGGTAGGCGAGGGCGACCCCCTGGAGGGCGGCGAGGACGGTCCCCCCGGGCCGAAGGGCGCGGTAGAGGGGGTGGGCCGCGCACCGTTGCACCAGGTCGTCCCGGCCCACGATCAGCCCCGCCTGCGGGCCGCCGAGCAACTTGTCGCCGGAGAAGGTGACCAGGCCGGCCCCCGCCGCGAGCGTCTGGCGGACGGCGGGCTCTCCGGCCAGCCACGGCGGCGGACCGCCGGGCAGCCAGGGACAGGTGGCGTCGAGCAGCCCCGACCCGAGGTCGACGACGACCGGGGGGCCGACCGCCGCGAGGTCGGCGACGGCGGCGTCCTCGACGAAGCCCTCGACCCGGAAGTTCGACCGGTGGACCTTGAGGATCAGGTCGGCCGCGGGGTCGAGGGCGTAGTCGGCCGGGCGGGTGCGGTTGGTGGTGCCGACCTCGCGCCGCCGGGCCCCCGACTGCGCCATCACGTCGGGGATGCGGAACCCTCCGCCGATCTCGATCAGCTCACCCCGCGACACCGCGACGGACCCGTCGGAGGCGAGGGCCGCCAGCACGAGGAGCACGGCCGCCGCGCCGTTGTTGACGACGAGCCCGGCCTCGGCACCGACGGCCCTGGCGAGCAGCGTTCCGGCGTGGGCCTGCCGCGACCCGCGGCGTCCGGTGGCGAGGTCGAGCTCGAGGTTGGTGGCCGAGGCGGGGACGTCGACGGCGAGGGGGGCGCGGCCGAGGTTGGTGTGGAGGAGGACACCGGTGGCGTTGACGACCGGCTGGAGCAGGCGACGGGCGCGCCCGGCCGCCCGGGCCTCGGCCGTGTCCGGCGCCCCGTCGGCGATCGCGGCCCGGGCGATGTCGACCAGGAGCGGGTGCGGCAGCCCACTGGGGGCGAGCCGACGGGCGAGGGCGTCGACCGATGGGGGGCGGGGCTCCACCGCCGTCATGGTACGGATGACGGCAGGTACTGTCAGCGCATGGCTCCGAGCACCTCCCCCGTGCGGCTCACCGAGTGGACGTCGTGCGGGGGCTGCGCGGCCAAGTGGGGGGCACGGCCGTTGCGCTCGATCGTGGCGGCCCTGGGCGAACGGGCCGGGCACGACCCGCTGCTCGTCGGCCTGGCGCCCTCCGACGACGCCGCCGTGTACCGGCTGACCCCCGACGTCGCCCTGGTGAGCACGACCGACTTCTTCCCACCGCTCGTCGACGACCCCTACGACTTCGGTGCGGTCGCCGCCGCCAACGCCTGCTCCGACGTGTTCGCCATGGGCGGCGAGGTCCGCCTGGCGCTCAACCTCGCGGCCTTCCCCGAGGACCTGCCGGCCGAGGTCATCACGGCGGTGCTGGCCGGCGCCGCCGACACGGTGGCGGCCGCGGGCGGCGTGGTGGCGGGAGGACACACGATCCGCAACCCGGAGCCGGTGTTCGGGCTGGCGGTCCAGGGCACCGTGCACCCCGACCAGGTGTGGACCAAGGGCGGCGCCCGACCCGGGGACGTCCTGGTCCTCTCGAAGCCGCTCGGCACCGGGCTCGTGCTGGCGGCGGGCGACCCCACCGCCGTCGAGGCGGCCACGGCGTCGATGCGCGCCTCGAACCGGGAGGCGGCGACCGAGCTGGCCGGGCTGGAGCACGGGCCCCACGCCTGCACCGACGTCACCGGCTACGGGCTGCTGGGCCATGCTGCCGAGGTGGCCGAGCGCAGCGGCGTGGCCCTGGCGATCGACCTCGCCCGCCTGCCGCTGCTGCCGGGGGCCGTCGAGGCGGCCGAGGCCGGCATCCGCACCGGTGGCGACGCCCGCAACCGCGACGCCGTCGCCGGGCTGGTCGAGCCGCGGGGCGACCTGGCGCCGGCCCGGGAGGCCGTCGCCTACGACCCGCAGACCAGCGGCGGCCTGCTGGCGACGGTCGAGCCGGCCCAGGTCGACCAGCTCGACCCGGGCCGGTGGACCGTGATCGGGGAGGTCGGCCCCGCCGTATCCCCACCAGCGGGCGGCGGGTCGGCCTGGTGCACCGTGCAGCCGCCGGCCTCGAGCCGCTGACCCGATGCCCTGAACGGGTGCCCCGACAGGATGCTACCCATCGGGAGCGTCACCTGGCATGCTGTCTCCCATGACCTATGCACTGTGCGTTGCCTGTGGGAGCCACGTGCGGGACAGCCCTGGGGAGGTGGGCATCTCGCAGGAGATGCTCGGCGAGTCCGCCGTGGACCACCAGGCAGAGACCGGGGATGGAGAGAACGGGAGGAGCCGGCCGAGCCTCACGACCGTGGCCGGCGTCGCCGGCACCCACGGGGCCGACCCCATCATCGTCTTGATGAACCTGTTGGCCCACCGTCCCGCGGCCGAGCCCGACGATCCGCCGGGGCCCGATCAATGACCGGCTGACCTCGGACGCCCCTCAGTACCAGATGGAGCAGCGGAACGGCCCCTGGAAGCAGTTGGTGCTCGTCTCCCACGCACACTCGCCGCACACCCACGACGTGCCGTTCTGGTCGATGCACGTCCAGTAGGTCTGGTGGTAGCCGGTCGGGCAGGTGTACTGGTCCTTCGACCCCTGCCATGCGCACTCCCGGCAGGTGGCCAGGTGGCAGCAGTCGGGCCCGCCGAGGTCGCAGTCGGCCAAGCGGATGATGCCGCAGGCCGAGGCCAGGCCGCCGATGAGCGCCGACGCCGCGGCGAGGAGGCCGAGGCTGCGGCGGCGGCTGATCCGGTCGCTCAGGCCCGCGAGCGGGTCGTCGTCGAGGCAGGCCACGTCGGCGGTCGGGGTGCTCATGTGTTCGGCCTCTCCGAGCCGTCGGCGGGCAGGCGGACCTGGAGGACCAGGCTGTCGGCGAGGTCGGTGTCGAGGAGGGCGACGGCGAGGGCGTAGCGGGAGCTGGCCGCGGTGGCCAGCTCCCCGGCCGGCTCGCCGACGACCTGCTCGATCGGCACCGTCGTGCGGTCACCGAGGAGGTAGCGGCCGGCGTCGACGTCGGGGACGTCGATCACCCAGGTGCACAGGGGGACGGCGGCGAGGGCGAGACCTTCGACGCTGTTGGTGACGGCCACGTGGTCGCCGACCCGCGGCACCAGCTCCCAGGGGAACCCCGAGACGGTGACCGAGCCCCACGGCTCGGTCGGCGTGTCCTCGGGGTCGAGGGGGCTGGCCGTCACGGTGCCGCTGCCGCGGGCGGTGACGACGGCCGGGACGGCGAAGACGCCCGGACCACGGCCCTCGTCGCCGCCTGCCGCGCTCGCCGTGGTGGTGGCGATGACGCCCGAGCCGGCCAGGGCCGCCGCACCAGCCCCGAGCGTCAGCCCGAGCGCCCGCCGGCGAGTGAGGAGGGATGAGCGGTCCATTGCGGCACTCCTAGTCGCCGGAACATTGCCCGCCGGGCGCAACCAGCACGCTCACGAGCCGGGCCGCCGAACGCTCGACGGCTCAGCCCGCAGAGCTGCCGCCACTCCACGACGTCCAGATCTACTCGCGCAGCACACCACGGTGAGGGTTGCGACACAGGCGCGAGTCCGAGCCCGCCTCACCGAAGGGACCGTCCAGCGCCTTCAGGAAAGGCCCTATGGCCGGACGCGGTGGTGCCGGGCGTCCTTCGACGCCCGGCACCACCGTCGATCAAGCCAAATGGCTTGTTCGAGGTCAGGTTGTCACTGGACCTCGAGCTTCATGCCGACGATGTTGGCGGGAGTGCCGTTCAGCGCCGAGAACGGCGGGTTGCACGGGCTCGCAACGAGGCTGGGGATCGTTGCGTCGATCACCGCGTAGTCACCAGTGGCGGGGTTCGGCAGGCTGCCGTGGAACTCCCCGGTGAAGGGGATGTTGACGGCACCGATGTTGCAGATCACGGGGTTCTTGCTGCAGTTCGGGAAGCCCGGGGCACCGACCTGGCCGATGTCGGTGATGGTCACCCCCACCACGATGATCGTCCCGACGAGGATGTAGTCGGGTGGCGGGGTCGGGTTGGCCGTGTAGACGCCGATCACGATGATCGTGAAGTCGGCCTGGTACCAGTGACCGGAGCCGGCCGGCTGCTGGAACTGGCTCTTGTAGCTCCCGTTGACCGAGAAGTTGCCAACCCCGGGAGGATTGGCATCGTTGTCGGTGGAGAGGGCGACGGTGCTCGTCCCAGGCGAGCAAGGCGGCGTGCCCTGGCTGCCCGGCGTCAAGTCGAAGTCACCGATGACCGTCTCCAGAGTGCCGCCCGTGACCTCGATCGGGTACGGACCTCCGGCCGCGGCTGGCGTGGCCATGGCCAACAGGAGGGCGATGACCACCGCTCCTGTGAGACCGACCTTCTTCGTAGTTCGCATTGCATCTTCTCCCATGTCGCTGTCGAGGAGGCATCCCGACCGTCGTCATTCGGCGGGTGCCACCATCCATGGGACCACCGTGACCGTTGCCTCAGGCTCGCGATCGCAAGGCTCCACGCGCCTCGGATCTCCGAGCTCGCACGCGCGTCGGCTCCCGCGTCCTCGAAGGGGCGCGGGAGCCGACGGTCGAGCGACTGTGGCGAGCGTCAGCTCCGCTCGGGGAACTCCTGCGCCCGGTCGAAGAAGTCCTCGGTGCCGATGATCGAGGCATAGAGGAGTGACCGGTTGCTGGTCGTGCTCATCAGAGCCACCCCTCGGCCGCGCTCGTCGGCAGTCGGCGTCCGGTCGAGCAGGTCCTCGTAGGCATCACGGACCACGACCCCGAGCGGCTCGGGCAGGTTGAACAGGGTCAACACGAGCTTGCGACGGGACTCGCCCCGGTTGAGCCGGTCGGTCCAGTAGGCCCGACCTTCGGGCTCGGGCGCGCGTCGGAGGACCCGCTGGTACACCAGCTCGACGAAGCCCGCGTTGGTCCTTCCAGCCTGGTTCCAGAACTCCGGCGACGAGGCCAGATCGGCGAGCAGGTCGTCATAGCGACCGTTGGCCAGCCGCCGGGCCCAGAAGTCTCGGCCGGCGGGCTCAGCAGCCCGATCCAACATCGTGCGATAGCCGTCGTCGACGATGACACCCCGGGCCTCCAGGCTCTTGGAGATCTCGAAGGCGAACTGCTCACGGGTGGCAGCTCCCGAGTCGAGCCGTTGGGTCCAGAAGTCATAGCCGGCTCGGTCGGCACATCGGCCCAGGAGCTGCATGTAGACCAGCCGTACCGCGGCCCCGTTGCCAGGGTCGACGTTGGACCCACAGTCACCGATGACCCGGACCTCCACCGGTGCGGATGGCGTGCTGACCACTCCTTGGCCGAAGAAGCGAGCAGTGAGGCTCCGGGTACCGGCCGGAAGCGTGGCGGTGACCTGGGCCGCACCCGCGCTGTCGACGGGCACGACACCGACCGTGCGCGTGCCGTCGCGGAACTCGACCACACCCGGGGCCGCCGGGAGCGCCGAGGCCGACAGGGTCACGGGCCGGCCCGTCCCCACCGGGCCCGCCGGGTCGACGGCCAGCGTGGCCCCGACCGACGTCACCGTCCCCACCACGTAGGGCGTGGTCTCAGGCGTGCACCTGACCCCGGAGTTCGTGCCGAAGTTGGGGTCCCTCGCCGTGAGGACGATCTCATCGAGGCTGTAGTCGGTCGACTCACCAGGAGTCGCGCTCACGGAGAGGACACCCGCGCCGGCGCTGGCCTCGATGATGCGATCGGATGGGTTGGCGTCGCCCCCCATCGGCCAGGCGGCCTCATTGCTCGATGCCACCGTGGCTGGCGTGATCACCCCATCGGGGCCGAGCTCCAGCCGCCAGTCGCGGTTCTCCTCGAGAGCGGTGAGGACGCCGCTCATGAGGTTCGCATGTGCGCTCGTTCGGCTCAGGCGCATGCGCACCTGGACCCGATTGATCGGCAGGTCCTGACCGGCGGGCCACATCGTCGGGAGGGTGGCCTGCACCTCGACGTTGGCCGTGAAGCGGGTCTGCGAGCTGCCGACACCGAGGGCGTCACGACATTCGTAGACGACACCGATGGCAGGCTCGACGGTGATCGGGAAGGTCGCCTGGCTCGGGGCGAAGAGGGCGTCACCGGAGTAGTTCACGGTGACCTGCCTCACCCCTGTGGGCATGGTGGTCGGCACCTTGATCAAGTAGTGACCACTTGCGATGGAGCTCTTCACGACCCGATCGGCCCACACGAACGCACCGGGTTGGTTCGGATCGGTGACCTGGGCCAGGACGGGCACGCCATCGATGGCGAAGGAGTAGGTCCCCGTGGCGTAGATCGACCCGATCGCCGGATCGACTCGAAGGGAGTAGAGGTGCGCAACGTTGCCCTGACGAACAACCGTCGTCACCGGTGCGAAGGACGGCACGAACGGCGGGAAGCCGGCCTCTCCCGCCGCGATGGTGGTCGCTTGGCGGGCCTCGTTGACCATGGTGATGACACCGGTGGTCGTGCCCAGCACGACCCGCTGGTCTCCCTCGCCGGTCACGAGGGTGAAGGTCAGGTTGAGCGGGCCGACGAGGGTGCCGGCCGCCACCTCGAGGCGGAGCGCCTCGGTGTGCTCGGCCCCCGGGGCGAGCGCCCACGTCGCAGCATCGCCCACGACGCCCGTGAGACGTTGACCACCGGAACTGCTGTAGGTCAGGGGGATGGGCGTCGCGGTGGCGCCGACGACCCGGCTCAACACGATGCGGGGCTCGGTCCCGTTGGGCCCGATGGCGCCATTGCCGCGCTGACGGTTGATCTGCACCTCGAGGCGAGCATCGGCCAAGGCCGCACCGAAGCCGGTGTTGACCACGGTGACATCGAAGTCCTTGCCCGGGCCGCCGACTGCGACCTCGCCGGCTGCAGTGGTGACCACCGCTGGGTTGGCGATGACGTCGTAGGGGAGAACTTCCGACTGCGACGGGTCCCAATCGGGGGGGGCGCCGCCGTAGGCGGCACGGAGCTCCCGAGGACCGGCGGGCAGCGCGGTCGTCGACAGCGTGGCGGAACCGCTCTCCGGGTCGACCTCCGCCGTGCCGAGCGACGTCGCCCCATCGAAGAAGGTGACCACACCGGAGACGGGCGGCGCGCCAGGGACTTCGGGATCGGGCGTCACGGCCGCGGTGAGAGTGACCTCCTGGCCGATCCGCGCCTGGTTCGCCGGGGACACCTCCAGCGTGGTCGCCGTCGGCTCACCGGCCGCCGGAGGCGTGATGGCTCCGGCCACGGTCAAGGTCAAGGCGTGGCCCGCCCCCGCCAACGCATCGTTGACCGGGTCGACGAGGAGGGCGCTGCAACTCGCCGAGGCCGCGACCGGGGGCACCGTGAAGTTGGCTGCCCGCAGCGTGACCCGTTCACCGTCATACGGGGCCGTCGAAGTCAACGTGAGGTTGATCGGAGCCGCCCGGCAGTCACTGGGGTCGGGCAGCAACGGAACGACGAGGTGGAGATCGACCGCCAGGCGGACCTGCACGGTCATGCTTCCGTCCTCGCTGATGGTGCCGGTCCCCGGCTGCACCATCGAGAACGCAGCAGTGATGGTCACCGTGGTGTTGAAGTCGGGCACCGGGCGAGTCGAGGTCACGGCGGGCGTGGTCAGGACCACCCCGCTGAGCTGACCGTCGTTGTTCACGCCCGACAGCGACGTCGGGTTCTCCAACGCGAGAGGGTCTCCGCCACGCAGCACCAACTGACCATCAACCATGCCGAGCGTGAACTGCTCCTCGGCCCCGGCGGGGGATGCGGTGATGGCGAGGGGCAAGAGCACGATGGCCAACATCCCCGCGAAGAAGGCGGCGGCCAGTCTGGCCGTTCGTCGATACATGATCGTCAAGCACCCCTGTGGTGTGGTTCCAGTGGACACGAGGACGCGCATCGCGGTCGCGGAGCGCGTGCCACTTGGCACAGTGCACCAGGGCGCCTTGCCATCCGTGCGCGGTCGACCATTGCGGCGCCGACGCGTGAGGGCCCCGGGGCTAACCCCGGGGCCCTCACGACGGCGTTCTCACGCGACCGACAGGTCAGCCTCAACCGACGTTGAAGAACTCCGTGTACCGCTGGTCGCCGCTCACTCGGGAGCACGAGGTGCACAGCGTCACCGGGATGCCGCCCAGCTCGATGGGTGCCAACGTGACGAAGTCAGCAAGGAACGCATCACTGAAGAGGTCGACCGAGCTCTGCACGTAGGGCACCAGGCCAGCCGGGTCGGGACTCCACCCGACCACGTCGGGATGCGACGAACCGGTCACGAGCGCTCCGCCAGAGACGGCAGCGCCGGCCGACGAGATGTAGGGGCCGAAGTCATCGGTGCCGGGCCTGATCTCGGTGAGAAGATCGAGACCGGTGACGTTGGTGGTGAAGACGGCCACCGGAAGGAAGCCGAAGACGTAGCTCGAGTTGTAGAAGGTGAGCTTCGTCTGCGGCATCCGCACCTGAGGCCGGCCGCCAGTCCCAGTGGGCTGGGTGTAGTAGGGCTGGGTCACCGAGACCGCAACCGACCACCCGTTGTCGGCGAAGGCACCGCGGGACGCGGGCGGGAGGAGGAACTCCTCGACCGCCGCGCCCGGCACCTGAGGCGCCGAGATGTTGCTGTTCATCACCTGGTTGACAGCGTTGAGGAACTGGTTGGCCACATTGGGGTGGATCGTCACCGTGACCTCGCTACGGGCGGCGAGCAGGGTGTTCACATCGCTGGTGGCCCCGGAGTCCTCGGTGGTGGCCACGTTGCGGCTGAGACCGCTCGGGTCGCCCGGGATCGTCAGGCCATTGGTCGCGTCCACATCAGCGGTGACGATGAGGCCGTGGTCGTCGGTGCGGACCTGACCGAAGGAGAGGCCGAAAGCCTCGAGCGAGTCGACCGCCGGGGTGACGTAGTCCGCCCACAGGTCGTCGATGAGGTCCTGGGCCACGTCGTTCAGCTCATCCTCGAGCTGGGCCGCGACGTCGGTGCTGTTGCCCCACAGGCCGTCCCACCACTCGTCGAGCAAGTAGCCGGTGCAGAGGAAGTTGCCCTTCTCACGGGTGATGGTGGGGCTGTTGTCCCAGTAGGCGCTGATCGGGTTGACCGTCAGCGGGGCGTTCGGGAGCTTGGTCGTGTCGATCTTGGCGCTGGCGTCGATCCAGCCGTTGTCGGGGTTGACCCGGAACTGGCACTCCGGCTGCCACCAGGCGCCGTAGCGGTAGAACCGCATCATGATGTTCTTGAGGTCGGCGTGGACCTTGAGGCCACCCTGCGGGTAGCCGCTGACACCAGCGTTGATGAAGTCGAACGACAGGTCCAGGTCGGCGCTGCCCTGCACCCAGTCGGGGTTGTCCATCACCGAGTTCTCCCAGGCGCCCTGGTAGATCCGGTCGTTGACCCAGGGCTGGAGCGCATCCTCGATCGCCTGGAGCGCAGGGCCGACGATGGCGTTCTCGTCGATGCGGATGCCGAGGCCGTCATCGGTGACGAGCGGAGCGGTGGCGGCGGCAGCGGGGCTGGCGCCGAAGGCCGAGGCCGCGGTGGCGAGCACCAGGCCGAGGGCCACGAAGACGGCGCCCCGGCGGCGCCGACGAGGTGGGGACGTGTGGGTCATGGAGAAACCTCTCGAGAGTCGATGAAGGACCGGTCGACGACACCCGACACGGGTGCCGACGGCTGGATGAGACAGGAGCGAACGTTGCGACGCAGGCGCGATGTCACAGATCGTCCCGACCGTGCTCGGGGTCCGACCCATTCCCCACGGCCTCCGGTGCGGCCTCGACGATGTAGCCCCCACGGTTGACCCACCGGATCTCCACCGCGCCCGCGAGGTGGCCCCGCAACCTCCACACCTGGGACGACAGCGGGTTGGAGAACATGTCACGACGGGCGTCCCAACACCGGTCGAGCAACTCCCCAGGGGGGACCAGCCGATGGCGGTTGGCCACGAGGTGGTCGAGGACGCAGAGCTCGGTGGGCGTGAGCTCCAGCGGCGCACCGTCGCGGTTCACGCGGCGGACGGCTCGGTCCACCGTGACCGGCCCGAGGCGGACGAGCCCGATACCGGTCGGTTCGGTGCGACGGACGAGCGCCTTGGCCACCCGGAGCACCAGTTCGTCGGTGGTGACCGGAGGGGTCACCGCATCGTCGGCCCCGGCCGCCAGGGCCGTGGCCCGCTCCTCGTCGGCACCCGATGGCGTCACCGCGACCGATGCCGCTCCCGGGGCGGCGGCGAGAACGTCGAGCCCGTCGCCGTCCGCCAGGGCCGTCATCACGACGACGGCATCGGGCTCCAGCTCGGAGAGCAGGTCGAGCGCGGCGGCACGGGTCCGGACGGCGTCGACGGCGAAGCCGGCCCGACGCAGGGCGACGACCCAGGATCGCAACGGGGCGGGGGCGGCGACGACCAAGCAGCGCACCTCATGCGATCCTGTGGCTGCGATCGACGTCGTGCACGTCGAGGCGGTAGCCGCAGCCGCGCTCGGCCGTGATGGTCGCCGCCGAGCCGAGCGCCTTGCGGAGCCGGGCCAGCTGGGGCCGGAGGAGCGCGGCGCTGACGTCCTGGTGCGCATCCCAGCCCACGGCCAACAGGCGGGCCACCGACACGACCTGGCCGGACGCCGCGGCCAGCTCGGCGAGCAGGTCGAACTGCGTCGCGGGGAGGGGGAGCTCGTCGCCGTGGACCGAGACCGTCCGCCGGTCGAGGTCGAGCACCAACCCTCCCCGACAGAGCCGCGAGGGCCGACGGGGCCCGGGCCGGACGAGGAGGCGATCGAGCCGGAGCACCAGCTCGGGCAGCGGCACCTCACGGCTGACGCAGTCGTCGGCGCCGCGTTCGAGAGCATCGACGACGGAGTCGACCGACCCCGGAGCCACGACCGCGACCACCGGGACCCACACATCACGAGAGGCGAGGCCCCCGACGACGGCGGAGAGCCGATCGTGCGCCACGAGGACCGCGCCCACGGCACCGGGAGGATGGAGCGAGCCGGCCGAGGGAACGACGAGCGCGCCCGGGCCGGTCGCGGCCAGGACCGTGGCCACCGGGCGCGCCCACTCGGGCGGGAGGCCGACCAGCAGGACGGGACCGGCCCCAGGACCGGGCCGACGCCTCGGGGCGGGGGCGGTCGTCGGGTCGGCGGGGTGGGCGGGGACGGCGAGGGTGACGTGGGATGCCATGCGTGTCCTCCGATAGGTGATGTCGGTCACACCGGGGTGGTGTGACCGGGAGGGAACACCATCCCGCCTTGCCATCCATGCGCGCTGATATTCATGAGTCGCATGTTCCTTCCGGGCCGGCCCACCGCGCCTCTGCCGACGGCTGGTACCGGCGGATGGCCGGGCGCGGTGCGGCCCGCACCACGGGAGGGTGCGGGCCGCACACACGGGCTCGACCGGACCGGCGGGGGGTGAGTGCCGTCGGGCGGGCCCGACGCCGCCGCCCGACCTCCGCCCCGTGAGGCTGGACCTCCCAGGAAGGGTCGACCGACGGCAGGACCGTCGGCGGGGACTCTGCACCAGTGGACCTTGCCATCGGTGCGCGGCCCGGCAGCCGGCCGGCCGCCGGGCCCGCACCTCCCCCCTTCGGGGAGGTGCGGGCCGCTGGCGCACGAGGTGCCGCCGCCCCCGGGGGACGTAGGGCAGCGGGGCCTCTTCAGCCGGAGACTGTGCCGGACACCGGCTTGCCAGCGGTGCGCGATGCCGCAGCCCCCGTCGAGGCCATCGGCAGAGCGATGCTCGCCGAGAAGCCACCCTCGGGCCGGTTGGCCAGGACCAGCCGTCCTCCGTGCATCTCGGCCACCCACCCACAGATGTTCAGGCCGAGGCCCGGGCCCCGTTGGGACTCGTCGGTCAGGGTCGTCTCGAAGTGGAGGTCGACCAGGCGCTCCTCGGGGACGCCGGGGCCGTCGTCGAGCACGGTCACACCCGTCGGACCGACCCGGACGGTGATGGCCCCGGGGCCACCGTCGTAGGCGTGGCACGCCGCGTTGCGCACCAGGTTGCTGACCGCCCGCCGGAGGAGGCGGGCGCTCCCCACCACCTCGACCGGCTCGAGATCGAGCACCACGGTGCAGGTGCCCGTGGCCGCCGTGCGCGCCGCATCGGCCGCCGTCTCGTCGAGGGCCACCGGGTCCCGGGCCAACAGGGCCGCACCGGACATCACCCGCGCCGTCTCCAGCAGGTCGCCGATCAGCTCGTCGGCATCCTCGACCTGAGAACCGGCCTCGTCCAGGGCGCCCTTCGAGTCGGTCACCCCCATCAGCCCCTCGTCGATCGCGACGAGGGCCCGGCTGAGGGGGCTCCGCACCTCGTGGGCGACCGCCCGCATCAGCTGGTCCTCCTGCCGGAAGAGCGACTCCACGATCTGGGTGCTGCGCCGGGCCAGCAGCAGGGCGAGGCCGGCCATGGCCACGAACAGGACGACATGGGTGAGCAGGAGCCGGACCGCGAAGCTGGCCACGACGCTGTCGTGGGAGCTGATCACGGCCAGCAGCACGGTGCCGTCGCCCCCCTCGACCTCGACGGGCACCGCCCGCACCCGCGACGGGCGGCCTCCGATGTCGAGCGGCCGCTCCACCGTCTCGCCCGTCGCCGCCACGTCCCCGACGAGCGCGGCCAGCCCGTCGTCGGCCGCGCCCCCGACCGGGCGACCGTCGCGCACCTGCACCCGCGCCGTCCCGGTCACCTCGTCGACCGGGACGAGGGGCTGGTCCCGCGCCCGGTCCACCGCCCGGTCGAGCCGCTGGTCGGCATCGTCGGCGAGGACGGTGCGACCGACCACGAGGGCCACGGCGAGGCTGGCGACCCCCGCGGCGACGAGCGCGGCGAGCATCATCCCGAAGGCGCGACGACGCGCCGTGGTGAGCATCCTCGGGCGCGCCGGGTTGGACGCGAGCGCAGACCCCTTGTCCTGACGACGG
Organism: uncultured Iamiaceae bacterium; assembly: GCA_964416885.1. Lineage (GTDB taxonomy): Bacteria > Actinomycetota > Acidimicrobiia > Acidimicrobiales > Iamiaceae > Iamia. Next base: position 14,689 of record CAYQGF010000005.1, on the reverse strand, counting down.
CTCATGGTCGACCTCGTGATGGTTGACTCCACCAAGTACCGGCCCGCGGCCGGGCAGACCCGACAGAGAGTGTCTTAGCCTCTCGACCGCGGTCTCGCGCGCGCATGCCCTCTGACCAGGGGCCTCGAGGCCCCTGGCACACCCCGGAACGCGCCGGCGCGCCGACCGTCCGTCAGGGGGCGACATGCACCGCGAACCGGGCACCGCCGATCGGGCAATAAGGCTGTGGAGGGTCGCGTCTCGGACGGCCCCGCCAGCGAAGAGGACCGCCGTGCCCGAGGCCATCGACATCGAGCAGGACGCCGGCTTCACCGCCGTCTACGCGCGCAACGTCGATGCCCTCTACGCCTTCCTCGCCCGCCGGGTGGGGACCCACCTGGCGGAGGAGATCACGGCTCAGACCTTCGCCGAAGCCTTCGCCCGACGCGCCCGCTTCGACCCCTCCCGGGGCAGCCACTCGGCCTGGCTGTTCGGCATCGCCCTCAACATCCTGCGCCACCACTACCGCCACGAGGAGCGCACCCTGCGAGCCATCGCCGCCCTCGCCGGTCGCACCCCTCCGGAGAACGACCTCGACGAGGACGCCGCCCTCGACCGACTGGCGGCCGAGGAGCGCTGGCCCGCCGTGGCCGAGGCCCTCCTGGCCATGGCCCCCGGCGAACGTGACGCGCTGCTCCTCCACGCCTGGGCCGACATGCCCTACGCCTCGATCGCCACCGTCCTCGACATCCCCGTCGGGACGGTGCGGTCCCGCCTCAACCGCGCCCGCTCGCGGCTCACGACCGCTCTCGACACCCCCTCCCGAACGGATGGACGCCACCGATGACCATGCTCGACGACCAGCTCGACGATCTCCTGCGGAGCTTCCGCGCCGACGAGGCCTTCATCGACGACGAGATCCGAGGGCGCATCTGGGAGGAGGTCGTGGCCACCACGACACTTGCCGCCACCCCCCTGCCCCGACGCACCGACCCCCGCACCCGACGGGCTCGGCGGGTGCTCACGCTGGCGGCCGCCCTCTTGGTCGCAGCCCTGTCCGGCGGGGTCGTGGCCCGGGTCACCGTCGACGACCCCGGCACCGTCACAGCCGGCGTGGCCGCCACCCCGGACACCGCGACCACCGGGCCCGCCCCGACGCTCGACGAGCTGACCGATGCCGCCGCGGCCCATCAAGGGCCGGTGCTCGGCGACCCGGGCGCCACCCACGCGCACGTCGTCGCCTCGTTCGTGTACCACGTCCCGACCGATGCCGAGGAGGACGACGTAGCCGGACAGCTCGAGAGTTGGGTCACGGCCGACGGCACCGGACGGCTCAGCGGCAACCGGACCGACAATGGCAACGCCGTGGACCAGACGTTCGACGAGCCCAACTCCCTGCTGCTCGGCCCGGTCACGCCGAGCGTCGCCCTCGCGCTGCCCGCCGATGGTCGGGCCGTGCTCGAGCAGATGGTCCCTGCTCTCGGTACGGCCAGCCCCTCCGACCCCGCCAGCTCCACCTCGCTGGTCGACCTTCTCGCCCAACCCGGCCTGCCCGGGGCGGCGCGCGCCGGCTTGCTCGGCGCCTTGGGAGAGCTCGGCTTCGAGACCCAGGCCGGTGCCTCCCCGAACACCGTGCGCCTGTCCGGGCCGGCCGCCGACGGCGCCACCGTCACCGCCGAGCTCGACATCGAGACGGGGCGCACCCTCAGCCGCATCCAGACCGATCCCGACGGCGGCACGGCTGCGGTCTGGTACTCCAGTGTCGATCTCCGGGCCACCGCCGACTGACCACCCACCCACATCACCGCTGAACCACCCCTCTCGCCGCATCCAGGAGCCACCATGACCATCACCCGCCCCACCAGAGCTGCGACGCTCGTCGCGTCCACCGCTGTCGCCGCGTCGCTCGGCGTCGCGACCGGCCCGGCGACCCCCGTCGCCGCCGACGACCCACCACTGGTCGAGCACTGCGTCACCTATGCCCTCACCGAGGAGGAGGTCGAAGAGGGCGCCGTCAGCGAGATCGACTGCTGGTGGGAGGAGGAGTACACGCCTCTCGCGGCACGCTCGGCCAGCCTGATGATGGTCCACTGGGACCTCTATGGCGGCGGTGGGTCGGCGCTCGACGTGCTCGGATCGGGCTGCACCGGCCTCGCGACCAACCTGTCGGGCACCTCGTGGGACAACCGCATCAGCTCCACCACCCACATCTCGTGCGGAAACGCCAAGCACTACACCGGCGTCTTCAGCGGCTCGAACCAGCTCACCCAGGGCGGCTTCGGTTTCGTCGTCAACATGAACAGCACCCTCAACAACGCGGTGACCTCGGTTGACTACGCGCCCTGAGGGCGGCCCCGTCGGGGTCGAGAACCTGGTCGCCTTCGCCGACTTCACCGCCGCGCTCGGCCAGCGGCTCGGTCGGACCGCAGGCGACTGGGCACCCACCGACGAGTTGGAGGCCCGGATCGAGTGGGACTCGCTACGGATCCTGGAGGTGCTGGCGTGGCTCCGCGACCTGCGCGTGGTGCTGCCCGAGGAGCTGGTGGGCGAGCTCCGCACGCTCGGCGACCTGCACCACTACGTCGTGACCATCGGCAGCCGGGGCGAGTCCTCCCGCCGACCGCCTCGTCGCCCCCTGGTCGGCCCCCGGGTGCGCCTCGTCCCCCTCACCCCGCAGCACCAGGGCGACGTCCTGGCGCTCTACACCGAGGGCGACCACCTCACCCGGTACCGGCTCCGGGGCGTGACCCCGAGCCCGGAGGCCTTCCACCATGCGCTCTGGGACCGGGCGCTGGTCCAGTTCGTGGCCGTCGCCGACCGTCGGGTCGAGGCCCTCGTCAGCGCGTTCGAGGCCGACCTTCGGAACCGCCACGCCCACATCGCCGTGGTCGCCCGCGCGGCCGCCACGCCCGGTCTGGGCATGGAGGCCACCGCCCTGCTGGTCGACCACCTCTTCTCGGAGTTCGACCTCAGGAAGGTCTACGCCGAGGTCCTCGAGCCGAACATGGCCGCCTTCGGCTCGGGCGCCGGGCGGCTGTTCGAGGTCGAGGGCCGCCTCACCGGCCACGAGTTCATCAACGGCCGCTACGAGGACATGATCGTGATGGCGATCACCCGGGACCGGTGGGCCCGGCGCATCGACGACCTGCTCGGCCCCCGGGGCTGACCGGCGACGCGTCGGGGTCAGACCCGGAGGTCCGACCCCGGCGCTCCGTCACCGGCCTCCTCGGGCGCGGGCGCTTCGGTGGCCGGCGCTTCGAGAAGGTAGCCACGCTGGCCGCTCCAGGTGATCAGCAGCCCTGCTGCGAGCTTCTGGCGCAGCCGCCTGATCTGCGACGGGACCGGGTTGGAGAAGATCCCGGCACCCGCGTCCCAGCAGTGGGCGAACAGCTCCTCGGTGGTGACCAGACGGTGGCGGTGCGCCACCAGGTGGTCGAGGACGCACATCTCGGTCGGCGTGAGGTCGAGCTCCCGGCCGTCCAGCGTCACCCGGCGGGTGACCCGCTCGACGACGACCCGACCGAGGACGACGACGCCGCCCGGAGCCCCTTCGGTCCGCCGCACCAGTGCCCGGCACACCCGGAGGCACAGCTCGTCGACGTCGAACGGCGGCGTGATGCAGTCGTCGGCACCCTGGGCGATCAGGGCGGACCGGCGATGACCGGCGTCCTCGTCGGTGACCCCCACGACCGCGACCTCGCCGCCCAGGCTGGGGACGAGGTCGAAGCCGTCGCCATCGGCGAGGTCCTGGGCCAGGACCACGGCGTCGTAGGCGTGCTCGTCGACCATGACCATGGCCCCGGTGCCGGTGCGGGCCCCGTCGACGGCCAGCCCGTAGGCGCGGAGCCGACGCGTCCACTCCCGCAACACGGCGGGCGTCCGCTGTACCACGAGGATCCGCACGTCACTCCTCCCGGAGGTCCCCCGTCGGCCTCATCGGCTCCCCGACCCCGGCCGCGACCTCGAGGACGTAGCCCTCACCACGCCGGCTCCGGATGACGATGCTCGGGCCGAGGGCCCGTCGGAGCCGGGCCAGCTGCACTCGGAGCAGCGAGCGGTCCACCTCCTGATGAGCGTCCCACGCCGCCGCGAGGAGACGCTCGGTCGGGACGAGGCGGCCGGCCCCGGTCGCCAGGACGACCAGCAGGTCCATCTGCGCCGCGGTGACGGGGACGACCCGCCCGGCGACGCGTGCGGCGCGGTGGTCGACATCGACCACCAGTGGGCCGACCACGATCGACGGTGTGGCCCTGACCGGCCCCCGCGGCTCGGCGAGGCGCGCGACCCGGAGCACGATCTCCCCGAGAGGAGCCGAGACGGCCACGCAGTCGTCGGCGCCGCGGCGCAACGCCCAGACCCGCTGCGCCGACGACGCGTCCGGGACCATGGCGAGCAGCGGGACGTCGGGCGCCGGCCGCGGCCCGCGGTGATCGGTGCGCCCGGCCAGGGCGTCGGAGGCGGCCACGATGCAGCGGCAATGGTGCGGGTCGACCTCCAGCGCCCTCAGGACGTCGACCGCGTGTCCGGCCCGGCGGTGGGCGGCGACCACCGCGGCCAGCCACGGCTCGCCCGCCAGCACACCGATCGCACCGCTCCGGCGGGCGCGGGGCGGCGACGGCTCCGCCGTGGATGGGAGCGGCCCCGCCACCGACGGGACGATCGACGGACGGGGCGCGAGGGGTGCGACGAGGACTGCCACGATGGCCTCCGAGGGGCCGTTGGATGCCGACCCCGGCATCCAACGTGATCCGACCTTGCCGATCATGCGCGGCTACTTATCGGTAGCGGTGCGCGCTCGCACCACCCGATGTCCGGTCGGACCGCACCGCCCCGGAGACGACCACCGCTCGCCGACCCCCGATGACCGGGGGCGGCGAGCGGTCGGTCAGGCCGTCCCCCCCACCCTCTGGGGACGCCTCGCTCCGCCCCCGGAGGGGCGAGCGATCCTCAGGGCGGAGGGCCGCCCGGCTCGACCTCGAGCCGGTAGCCCCCACCCCGTACCGAGACGATGCGCAGCGCGCCCCGGAAGATCTTCCGCAGGCGGGTCACCTGCGTGTGCAACGGGTTGGAGAACGGGTCCCGCCGCCCGTCCCAGCAGTGCTCCAGGAGCTCTTCGGTGCTCATCATGCGGTCGCGATGGACGACGAGCTGCTCGAACACCGAGTACTGGATCGGCGACAGGTGGAGCGCCACGCCGTCGCGGACGACCTCCCGTCGGGCCAGGTCGATCGTGACCGCACCGAGCTGGACGATGCGGTCGGGGCCGGGCCCGGCCACGGCCCGGCGTTGCACGACCTTGGCGACCCGCAGCGCCAGCTCGTCGAGCCGGAACGGCTTGGCCAGGTAGTCGTCGGCACCGCTGGCGAGCCCCTCGACCCGGGCATCGGTGTCGCCGTCGGCCGAGACCAGCACGACCGGGGTCGGGTCCTCCCCCACCACCAGCTCGGCCAGCAGGGCGAGCGAGTCACCATCGGGGACGTGCCGGTCGAGGACCATGCAGTCGTAGTCGATGTCGCCGACCGCCAACCGGACCTCGGCCAGCGTGGTCACCTCGTCGACGGCATAGCCGTCGTGGCGGAGCCGGCGGGCGAAGGCCCCCGACAACCGCTGCTCGTCCTCGAGGAGCAGCACCCTCATCGGCGACCGACCGGGCGGGTCGCAAGGACAGGGGGGAGGCGATCGGAGCGGCGCATGGGGGAGGTTTCCCGGGGGCCCGAGCTCAGCGTCGGGCGCCCCTCATGCAGTACTTGCCCGCAGCCTCCGATCCGGTTCGCGCCTCAGCGGCCCGCCCGCCACTCGGCGACGAGGAAGGCGCCCAGGCCACCCGGGTCGAGCAGGGCCTCGGCCTCGCCGACCCGGCTCCGCGCCCGCAGCGCCGCCAGGTCGGCCGGCCCGGTGCGACCGTGCCAGGCCGCCCGCCCCTCCTCCACCAGCGCCTCGATCCCCCACGCGCGGAGCGCCTCGTCCTGACGTACCAGGCGGTCGGCCGACGGGAGCTGGTCGAAGGCGACCTCGACGGTCACGTCCTGGCTCCCGGGGTCCGTCCAGGGGGCGCCGCCCCGCTCGTGGCCCCGATAGGTGCGGACCCACTCGGCCCACGGACGGGCCGTCAGCTCCCCGGTGGTGGGCACGCCGTAGTCGAGCACGACGAGCCGTCCCCCGGGGAGGAGGTCGGCCAACCGGGCCTCGACCCAGGCTCGGGCCGCCCCCTGGAGCGGTGCCCGGGCGCCGGTCGCCGCGGCCGCGGGCAGTGCGGACGCCCGGTCCGGCGGCAGCGGCACCAGGACCTCCTCGCCCCGGCTCGTCAGGCGGACCTCGGCCCAGCCGTCGGCGGTGCGCTCGGCCAGGTCGAACGGGAGGTTGTCCAGCAGTTCGTTGGCCACCACGACGTGCGCCCCTTCGGTCGGCGGCGAGGCGGCGCTCGCCACCAGCGGCCCGGCGCCGACCAGGCGCCAGTCGCCGGCCCCGGGCACCCCGACGTGGGGCAGGTGGTCGGGATGACGGGCCCGCTGCGCCGCGGTGCGCTCGACCAGCACCCACCGCAGGGCGGCCCCGCAGGCCGGCGCGGCCACGACGACGGTCCGAGCCAGCGTGCCCGGGCCGGCGCCGTGCTCGTGGACGACGAAGGGGTCGGGCCGACCGAGCTCCTCCCACCAGCCGTCGAGCGCCCGGGCCACGACCGCACCGAACAGCGGCCCCACCTCCGGGCTGGTCACGAAGTCGCCCCGGCGACCGGCGGCCCCTCCCCTCTCGTAGAACCCGGTCACCGGGTCGTACAGCGCCCGCTCCACGAACTCCGAGACCGCCATCATCGCCCCAGTCTGCCGACACACAATGGGGTCAGACCCCATTGTGTGTCGGCGTCGGCGTCGGCGTCGGCGTCGGCGTCGGCGTCGGCATCGGCGTCATCGTCGTCGCGGAGCCGGAGCCGGAGCCGGAGCGACGTTCACTGTCACACCCCCCGTTCACACTGGGGAGATGGCCCGACAACCGCGACGCGAAGCCGAGAGCGGCATCCACCACGTGATGAACCGAGGCGTCGACCACCAGAGGGTGTTCTTCTCCGACGACGACCGGATCGAGTTCAGCCGACGGCTCGCCACCATCCACCAGCGCCATGAGATCGCAGTCATCGCCTACTGCCTCATGAGCAACCACTACCACCTCCTCGTCCAGGTCCCCGAGCCCGGTGCGCTGTCGGAGGCGATGCAGCACGTCTCGAGCGTCTTCACCCGGCGCACCAACGACCGGCTCGACCGGGACGGCCCGGTCTTCCGAGGTCGCTTCCACTCCATCCCCGTCGAGACCGACTCCTACCTCCTCTCGGCGGCGCGCTACATCCACCGGAACCCGCTCGACCTGCCCGATGTCACGGACCTCCGCCGGTACCCCTGGTCGAGCTACCCCGCATACCTCGGGTCGGCGGCCGTCCCGGCGTTCCTCGACCCGACCCCGGTGACGAGCCTCCTCGGCAGCCGGCCCGACGAGCTCATCGCCCTGACCGAGGGGCCCGATGCGCCGGGGGCCTCACCCGCCCGGACGGCCCCGGGACCGGGTCCGAGGTCGATCGCGGACGTCCGCGCCCTCCTGCGTTGCGCCATCGCCGTCGAGGACCTCGCCCACCCAACGGCGGAGCCCGCCAGCCGGCCCCGCCTCGACCGGACGGTCATGCTGCTCGTGGCCGCCCGCGCCGAGGACCCACATCTCCGGGGCGAGCTCCTGACCTCGCTCGGCCCCCGCTCCGAGCGCGCCGCGAGGGTCGCGGCCGCCCGCGCCGAACGGCGCCTCACCTCCGACCCGCAGCTCCAGCGGATCCTGGCATGGGTCGTGGCCGAGCTGACCTCGCCCCGCCACCGGCTCGCCGCCTGACACACAACGGGGTCTGACCCCATTGTGTGCTCTATCCGGCGACGGCGAGGAGGTCGGTGGCGACGTCGCCGAAGTGGCCGACGGTACCGGGGAGGAAGCCGAACACCAGGGTGGCGATGGCGGTGACGCCGAGGGCGATCACCAGGGCGCTCGGGACCTTGATCGGCGTGACGTCGCCGTCGGGCACCGGCTCGAAGAACATGTACTTGGCGATGTTGGCGTAGTAGTAGAGCGCGATCACCGAGTTCACGGCGACGATCACGCCCATCAGGTAGCCGGCCGCTGTGCCCGCGGCGACCACCGACTGGAACACCTGGAACTTGGCGAACCAGCCCGCCAGCGGCGGGATGCCGGCCAGGGCGAACAGGAAGATGCTCATCAGCACGGCAAGGCCCGGGGCGTACTCGAACAGCCCGCCCCACGTGTCGACCTCGGCGCTGCGGGTCTTGCGGGCCACCGCGATGATCACGGCGAAGGCGCCGAGGTTCATCACCGTGTAGATGATCAGGTAGCCGACGACGGCCCGGATGGCGCCGGCGCCGACGTCGAGGTTCTCGCCAGCGACGGCCAGCGGGGCCAGGATGAACCCGGCCTGGGCGATCGACGAGTAGGCGAACAGCCGCACCACGTTGGTCTGGCGCAGGGCGATCAGGTTGCCGATGAACATGGTGGCGGCCGCCAGCACGAACATCAGCGGACCGTAGATGTCGTCGTGGCCGTAGAAGCCGACGAAGATCAGCTCCATCAGCGCCACGAAGCCGGCGGCCTTGGGCGCCACCGACAGGAAGGCGGTGATCGGGGTCGGGGCGCCCTCGTAGGTGTCCGGCGCCCACTGGTGGAACGGGACGGCGGAGACCTTGAAGGCAAAGCCGACCAGCGTGAACACGATGCCGATGGCCGCCACCGGCGTGTCGCCGAACGCCCCGTCGAGACGGTCCCCGATGACCGACAGGAGCGTGCTGCCCGTGCCGCCGTACACCAGCGACATGCCGTAGAGCATCACGCCGGAGGCGAACACGCCCATCATGAAGTACTTCATGCCGGCCTCGTTGCCGGTCAGCGCCCGCTTCCGCCACCCCGCCAGCATGTAGATCGGGATCGACAGGAGCTCGAGGGCCACGAAGAGGGTGAGCAGGTCGCGGGCGCTGGCCATGACCACCATGCCCAGCACCGACGCGGTGAGGAGCGTGTAGTACTCGCCCTCCCAGTAGTCGCCCTCGGCGATGTAGTTGGTCGACAGCAGCACCGTCAGGTAGCCCGACAGCACGAAGACCGCCTTGAGCACCAGGGCGAAGTCGTCGACCACGAACGCCCCGCCGAACATCACCCGGGTGCTGCCGTCGACGGCGAGGGTGAGCAGCGGGACGGCCGAGGCCAGGAAGCCGATGCCGGTGATCGACGAGGTCAGCCACTTCGAGTGCTGCTCGGTGAAGAGGTCGACCAGGAGCACCACCACGAAGGTCGCCGTCAACACCAGCTCGGGCGCGAGGGCGTGCCAGTCGAGCGTCGGCGCGTCGAACGGGACCGTCGACGTCGTGGCGAGGAGCGAGGCGAGCACGGTGGGGTCCTAGTTGCCGGCGATGGCGGCGAGGGACTGGATGACGGCGCCGTCGGTGACCTTGAACAGCAGCCGGGGGTAGATGCCGAGCACGACGATGCCCACGACCATCGGCGCCCAGGCGATGTAGTCGGTGAGGTGCATGTCGTGGATGTCCTCGTCGGCGAACTCCTCCTTCGGGGTGCCGAAGGCGACCCGCTGGAGCATCCACAACAGGTAGCCGGCGGCGAAGATCGTCCCGATGGCGGCGACCACCATGTACACCCGGAACAGCACCGGGTCCGAGCCGCCGGCCGGGTTGTAGGCCGACAGGATCGCCGGGAACTCGCCCCAGAAGCCGGCCAGGCCGGGCAGCCCGAGGCTCGCCATGCAGCTGAAGGCGAGCAGCCAACCCATGTGCGGGGCCTGGAGCAGCAGGCCGCCGAGCCGCTTGAGCTCGAGGGTGTGGTAGCGGTCCTTCACCGAGCCGGCGATGAAGAAGAGCATCCCGGTGATCAGGCCATGGGCGACCATGCCGAAGATGGCGGCGTTGATGCCGAAGTCGGTGAGGGTGGCGATGCCGAGCATCACGTAGCCCATGTGGGCCACCGAGGAGAAGGCGATCAGCCGCTTCATGTCGGTCTGGGCCAGGCACCCCAGGGCGCCGTAGATGATGCCGATGACCGCCAGCAGGCCGATCCACGGGGCCCACTCCTGGGCCGCCTCGGGGAGGATCGGGATGGCGATGCGGATGAAGCCGTAGGTCCCGAGCTTCAGGAGCACCGCGGCCAGGATCACTGAGCCCTGCGTGGGGGCCTGGGTGTGGGCGTCGGGCAGCCAGGTGTGGAACGGGAAGATCGGCACCTTGATGCCGAAGCCCATGAACATGCCGCCGAAGACCAGCAGGGCGGTGGTGCGGGCCAGGCCGTCGCCGCCCCACTCGGTGAGGGCACGCATGTCGAAGGCGTGGTCGGTGGGCACCCCGTGCTTCTGGCCGAGGAAGTAGAGCGACACGAACGACACGATCATCAGCGCCGAGCCGAACAGCGTGTACAGGAAGAACTTGATCGCCGCGTACTGGCGCTGCTCGCCGCCCCACACCCCGATCAGGAAGTACATCGGCAGCAGCACGACCTCGAAGAACACGAAGAAGAGGATGAGGTCCTGGGCGATGAAGCTGCCCACCATCCCGGTCTCCAGGATCAGGATGAGGGCGAGGAAGGCCTTGGGGTTGCGGGGCTCGGGGAAGTGGTCCCACGAGTAGATGATCACCAGCGGGACGATCACGACCGTCAGCAGCAGCAGCGGCAGCGACATGCCGTCGATACCGATGATGAAGCGGCTGTTGATGACGTCGATCCAGGGCTTGTCGACGACGAGCTGGAGGGTGCTGGTGTGGTCGTAGTCGAAGCGGACGGCGACGAGGACCGCGACCACCAGCGAGATGAGGCTGGTGACCAGGGCCACCACCTTCACCAGGTTCTCCTCCGCCTTGGGGATGGCCATGACCACCGCTGCGCCCACCAGGGGGACGAAGGCGGTGAGGCTCAGCCCCCAGCCGTCAAGGAACTCGTTCACGGGTGTCTCTCCTCAGCTCGCGCTGGCGATGATGACGAACACGGCGGCGAGCACGGCGGCCGCGCCGAACAGGTAGGCGCCATAGGTCTGCACCTTGCCGTTCTGGGTCTTGCGGAGCAGCTCTCCGCTCTCCTGCGAGGCCGTGCCCGACCCTCGGACGACGGTGTCGACCACGCCCTGGTCGACGTACTTGTAGAGCCAGCGGCCGGTCGCCGTGGCGGTGGTGCCGACCCGGTTGACGATGCCGTCGAGGACGTTCTGGTTGAACCAGTTGGCGCCGCGGGCGATCGGGCCCTTGACGCTGCCGGCGATCCCGTCGGTGTACAGGGCGTCGAGGTAGTACTTGTTCTCGAGCAGGCGGTACCCGGCCCGGGCCAGGGCGTTGCGCTCGGTGAGGCCGTGCGGCCCCAGGCCCTTCCAGTACCAGAGGTAGACCAGCGCGATCGCCGCCAGGGCGACCGCCGTCGAGATCAGCGCCGTGGCCAGCGAGAACTCGGGGTGGGCGAACGGCGCCCCGACGGTGGCGGCCGACGGGAAGGCGGGGGTGACGGGCTCGACGTAGTGCTCGAAGCGCAGGGCCAGGTTGTCGGGGACGAACGACAGCGGGCCGGTGTTCGGGAGGTTGGTGAAGCCGGCGACGACCGCGCCGATCGCCAGGACGATCAGGGGCACCACGATGCGGGGGCCGGACTCGTGCGGCGGGTGCTCCTTGGCCGCGCCGCGGGGCTCGCCGAAGAAGCAGTACCAGATGGCCCGGGTCATGTAGGCGGCGGTGAACCCGGCGCCGATCGTGCCTCCGACCAGCATCAGCTGGTAGCCGCCCTCGCCTCCGAGCTGGCCGGCGCCGGCGAGGATCTCGTCCTTCGACCAGAAGCCGGCGAGCGGGAAGATGCCCATCAGGGCCGCGGTGCCGATCACGAAGGTCCAGAAGGTGATCGGCATCTGCTTGCGGAGCCCGCCGTAGTCCTTCTTCATGTCGAAGGAGTGGTGGCAGGCGTGGCTCATCGAGCCGGCGCCGAGGAACAGGCAGGCCTTGAACAGGGCGTGGGTGAACAGGTGGAAGATGGCGGCGGTCCAGGCGCCGACGCCGAGGGCCATCACCATGAAGCCGAGCTGTGACACCGTCGAGTAGGCCAGCACCTTCTTGATGTCGCTCTGGACGAACGCCAGCAGCGCCCCGAAGAAGAGGGTCACGGTGCCGACGACGGCCAGGGCGTTGATGTTGGCCGAGCCGATCGAGAGGCCGTGCCAGAACACCGGGTACAGGCGGGCGACCATGTAGATGCCGGCGACCACCATGGTCGCGGCGTGGATCAGCGCCGACACCGGGGTCGGGCCGGCCATGGCGTCGGGCAGCCAGGTGTGGAGGATGAACTGGCCCGACTTCGACATCACCGCGGTGATGAGGCACAGCGACGCCACGAGCAGCAGCAGGTGGTCGATCTGGCCGGTGTTGGCGAGGGTGTTGATGCGGAGGATGTCAAAGCTGCCGAGCAGCCCGCGGCCCTCGTCGCCGGCGGCGAAGTAGAGGATGATCATCCCGACCAGCAGGCCGACGTCGCCGACGCGGTTGGTGAGGAAGGCCTTGAGGGCGGCGTCGGAGTTGGGCTTCTCCTCCCACCAGTGCCCGATCAGGGCGAACGAACAGAGGCCCACCAGCTCCCAGCCGACGATGAGCTGGAGCGTGTTCTGGCTGAGCACGAACATCAGCATCGACGCCGTGAAGAGGCTGAGGAACGCGTAGTAGTGCGTGAAGCGGCGGTCGCCGGCCACGTAGTCGCTCGAGTAGACGTGCACCAGCAGCGAGATGAGCGTGACGACCAGCAGCATCAACGTGCTCAGGCCGTCGACGAGCGTGCCGACCCTGATGTCGATGCCGCCGTTCTGGAGCCAGGTGATGGTGCGGACCACCGGCAACACCTCGTGGTGCTCCTCGGCCTCCGCCTCCTCGGCGTGCTCGTCGGCGGCCGCTTCCTCCTCGGCGGCGTGCTCGTCGGCAGCCGCCTCCTCGTCGCCCTCGGCGGCGTGGCCCTCCTCGCCGTGGCCCACCGGTTCGGTGTGCTCGGCGGTGGCCAGGGCGGCCTCGATCTCGTCGGCCGCCTCGTCCCCGTGCTCGACCGCGGCCGCCTCGGCCCCGTGGGCCTCCGGCGGGTGGTTGGTCCGCTGGGCCCAGCCGACACCGGTGGCGATGGCCAGCACGAAGCAGATCGAGATGGCGGCGATGCCGATCTCGGCGCCACCCCGGGGCAGGCGCTTGCCCACCGCGAGGATCACGACGAACGACACCGCCATGATCAGCGGGATCAAGAAGGCGTGGGTCAACATGCGATGGATCCCTCCGCGCCGGCGGGCACGGCGACGAGACGATCAGCGGTGAGCAGGCCATGGCCCGGCGCAGCCGCTGGGGGCGCGGGGGTCTCCCCCGCACGAAGCCGATCGGCGCCGAGGCACGAGGCGTCGTCGGCTGGGAAACGGGCGAGCGAAGCGAGCGCCATTAGTTCGGACCGAACGGAGCGAGCGCCAGCGAGCGAGTGAGGCCGAGTCATCATCACCCTCGCATCAGGTCGAGCTCGTCGAGGTCGACGCTCTTGCGGTTGCGGTAGATGGCCAGCACGATCGCCAGGCCCACGCCGACCTCGGCGGCGGCCACGGCGATGATGAACAGGGCGAAGACCTGGCCCGACAGGTCGCCGTGCATCGCCGAGAAGGCGATCAGGTTGATGTTGACCGCGTTCAGGATGAGCTCGATCGACATCAGGACGGCCACGCCGTTGCGGCGGGCGATGACGCCGTAGACACCGATGGCGAACAGGAGGGCGGCGAGCAGGAGGAACTGGTTGAGGAGCATCTCAGTCCTTCCGCGCCATCACGATGGCCCCGATGAGGGCGGCGGTGAGCAGCACCGAGATGATCTCGAACTGGACCAGGTAGCGGGAGAAGATCGTGTCGCTGACCGCGGCGGTGTTGGAGAGCCGGGCGTCGGGGTCGACGGCGATGTTGACGCCACCGTCCGGGAGCTCGTCGGCGCTGCGGACCGAGGTGGCCACCGGGTAGCCCATCTGGCGGTCCTCGGGGATCTTGGCGTCCTCGAAGGTGTCGACGAGGCTGAACGACAGCAGGCCGAACAGGACGACCGCCACGAACGCGCCGCCGTACCAGGAGCGGCGGGTGAGGTCGGCCTCCTGGCCCAGCTTGGCCCGGGTGAGCATCACGCCGAAGAGGAAGAGGACCACGACGGCGCCGATGTAGACCATCACCTGGGTGACGGCGACGAACTCGGCGGCCAGCAGGATGTACTGAGCCGCCGCCCCGGCGAGCACCAGCACCAGCCACATGGCGGCGTGGACGACGTTCTTGGTGGTGACGACGCGGAACGCGGCGAACACCATCTGGGCGGCGATGATGCCGAAGGCGATGGTCTGACCGACGTTGATCGGGTCGTCGACGCCGGGCAGGTCCATGGCGGAGGCGAGGAGGCCGATGCTCATGTGGGCGGCACCTTCTTGACCTTCATCTCCGAGCCGGCCTCGTAGGGCTCGAAGTCGGGCACGGTCTCCATCCACTCGCCCAGCCGGGACTTGTCGTGGAGGAGGTCGGCGATGCGGGGCTCGGAGTACTCGTACTCCGGGGTCCAGAAGAGGGCCTCGAAGGGGCAGACCTCGACGCAGATGCCGCAGTACATGCAGAGCGAGTAGTCGATGTCGAAGCGGTCGAGGGCGTTGACCT
>CAYQGF010000004.1:12908-37066 GCA_964416885.1 uncultured Iamiaceae bacterium | reverse complement strand
ATCCGTACGGAAAGTGCCTGGCACCTTCCGTACGCGGTCAGGCGTCGAGGATGACGAGGTCGTGGTCGGCCTGGTTGAGGGCGAGGGGGCCGGCGTCGGTGGCGACGACGATGTCCTCCAGGCGGAGGCCCCAGGCGCCGGGGGTGTAGATGCCGGGCTCGACCGAGAAGGCATGACCCGCCTCCAGCGGGTCGCGGTTGCCCTCGACGATGTAGGGGTCCTCGTGCTCCTCCACCCCGATGCCGTGACCGGTGCGGTGGATGAACCGGGGGCCGTAGCCGGCCTCGGCGATCGGTTCCCGGGCCGCGGCGTCGACGGCCTCGCACGGCGTGCCGACCTGGGCACTGGCCACCGACGCGGCCTGGGCGGCCCGGAGGACGGCATAGGCCTCGGCCACCTCGGTGCTCGGCTCGCCCAGGCTCACGCAACGGGTGATGTCGGAGCAGTACCCGGCGCCCGACGCGGTGGGCCAGGTGCCCCCGAAGTCGCAGAGCACGACGTCGCCGGGGGTGATGACCGTCTCGCCCGGCTCGTGGTGGGGGCTGGCCGCGTTGGCCCCGGCCGCCACGATGGCGAAGTTGACCCGCTGGTGGCCCTCGGCGACGAGGCGACGCCCGAGGTCGGCGGACACCTCGGCCTCGGTCCGCCCGACCAGGGGGATGTCGCCGGCCTGGAGCTGCGCCGCGACCCGGTCGGCGGCCTCGGCCGCGTCGCGCAGGGCGGCCACCTCGTCGGGGGCCTTGCGGGCGCGGAGCGGGCCGACCACCGTGCTGGCCCGCCGCCAGCGGGTGGCCGTGCCCATGGCGTCCTGGAGGTCGACGACGAACCGCGCCCAGGTGCGGTCGCCCACGGCCACGGTGCCGGACCGACCCGCCGGACCGACCAGGCCGGCGACGAGGCCGATCGGGTCCTGGGTCTCCGACCAGGGCCGGACCGCGAACACGTCGGGCCGGGCGACGACCCGGGGCGCCTCCAGCTCCGGCACGACCAGGGTGGCATCGCCGTCGCGGGGCACGACCAGCATGGTCAGCCGCTCCAGCGGCATGGCCTCGTAGCCGGTGAGCCAGGGCAGGTCGGGGCCGACCGACAACAGCAGGACGTCGACGCCCTGCTCCGCCATCGCCGTGCGCGTCCGCTCCATCCGCTGCCGGTGCATGGGGCCCAGCCTAGGAAGCGGCGTCGAGGGCGGGCAGGCCGTCGATGCTCGTCGCGTTCTTCTCGGCCCGGTAGGCGACCAGCCCGTCGTCGCCCTTCCGGTCGGCCCACTCGGTGAGCGTGGTGCGGGGCGCCACCAGGTCCATCCGGGGGACGGCGTACCCGCACGAGGTGGCGATGCGCTCGACGGTCAGCCGCACCACGGCCCGGGCGCCGGGCCGAGCCGGGAACCGGGCCACCAGGTCGTCCCAGCCGGCGTCGTCGGGCGTCACGACCGCACCGGCGCCGTAGAGCCGGAGGATCAGCGGCTTCTCGTCGAACGAGCAGAACATCACGGTCAGCCGGTGGTTCTCCCGGACGTGGGCGATGGTCTCGGCGCCGCTCCCGGTCTGGTCCAGGTACGCCACCTCGGTGGGCGACAGCACGCGGAAGCTGTCGTCACCCTTGGGCGAGACGTTGACGTGCCCGTCGTCCGCGCGCGGCGCGCTGGCGACGAAGAACATCGGCTGGCCCTCCATCCACTCCGCCAGGTGGTCGGGGATGACGTCGAAGGTGCGTCCCATCACCCGATCCTCTCACCCCGTCGAGGCGAGTCGGGCCTCGACGAAACGAGCGCCTAGAGTCGCGAAGCTGTCACCGACCACGATCTGAGCAGGGGAGCGATGGACGACCGGCCGAGCCCAGGGAAGGCCTGCGACGTCCTCCCCAACTTCTTCCTCGTCGGGGGCAAGAAGTGCGGAACGACCTCGCTCTACAGCAAGCTCGGCGACCACCCCGCGATCGCCTTTCCCTACAAGGAGATCCACTACTTCACCTACGCGGGGCTGGCTCCCGAGCTGGCCCGCAAGCTCCCGGCGACGGTGGTCACCAGCGAGGACGCGTACCACCGTCTGTTCGCGCCGCTCGCGGACACGCCGGTGCGTGGTGACGCCAGCCCGTCGTACCTCACGGACCGGGAGGCCGCGGGCCGCATCCGGGATGCCGTGCCCGAGGCCAAGGTGGTGGCGGTGCTCCGCCATCCGGTGGACCGCATGTTCTCCGACTACCTGCACGAGCGTCGGGCCGGGAGGGAGCCCGCCGAGACCTTCGAGGAGGCGCTCGCGCACGATGGTCAACCCGGTCGTCAGGACTACCGCTGGAAGAGCACCTACGTCCCCCACATCGAACGATGGCGGTCCCTGTACCCCGACGACCAGCTCTGCTTCCTGGTCTACGACGACTACGTCGCCGACCCGGTGCGCTTCCTCCAGGGCATCTTCGCCTTCCTGGGCATCGATGCCGACTACGTCCCCACCAATGCCGAGCGATGGACCCGCCGGGGCGGCGTGGCCCGCAGCCAGATGGTGAGCCGGGCCACCCGGGCCCCGGCTCTCCGGTCCGCAGCCCGTACCCTGCTCCCCGCACGGCTGCGCGCCCGGGCTGCCCGCAGCATCTACAAGGCGAACACGGTCCGCCCTGCCATCGCGCCTGAGACGCGAGCCAGGCTGCTGGCGGACACCAGAGACGACGTGGCGGGTGTCGAAGCGCTGCTGGACCGCGACCTCAGCGCCTGGCGAACCTGAGGACCGGTCCGACGGTCGCCGCCGATGGGGGCCTCAACCGGTGGTGCCCCGGCGCACCGCTCTCGCCCCGCCCAACCGGTGCCGCACCCACTCGACCTGCCGACGTAGGCCCTCGTCGGGGTCGACGCGCGGCGCCCAACCGATGGTGTCCCGAATGTGAGTGGTGTCGGCGAAGGTCCGACGCTGGTCGCCGGCACGGGCCTCCCGGTGGACGATCACCGGCTCGACGTCGAGGTGCTCGGCCAGGATGGCGATCGCGTCGAGCAGCGCCAACTCCCGACCACCGCCGACGTTGAACGTGTGCCCGACGGCCCGCTCGTCGGAGCACGCCGCCACGGTGGCATCGACGCAGTCGCTGACGTAGGTGTTGCTCCGGCTCTGCCGGCCGTCGCCGAAGACGGTGATGGCCTCACCGTCGAGCATCCGCTCGCAGAAGATCCGGTAGGCCATGTCGGGCCTCTGGCGCGGCCCGTAGATCGAGAAGTACCGGAGGATCGTCAACGGCAGCCCGAACGCGGCGCTGTAGGCCTGGAGCAGGTGCTCGGCGGCCAGCTTCGTCACCCCGTAGGGCGAGGAGGGCCGCAACGGTGAGCTCTCCGAGCCGGTCGCTTCCCGCCCGTAGACCGACGACGTCGACGCCTGGACGACACGGCCCACTCCAACCGCGAGGCACGCATCGACGAGCCGCTTCACCGCGCTCACGTTCGTCGACTGGTAGCGCTCGAAGTCATCCCAGCTCAGGACCAGCCCCGGAGTCGCGGCCTCGTTGACCACGACGTCGGCGCCGTCCACGAGCGGCCTCAGGTCGGCGACACGCAGGTCGGCCTCCACCAGCTCGAACGAGGGGTGGGCCGACGCGAGAGCGAGGTTCGCCTCCTTCTCCGCTCGCGCGTAGTAGTCCGTGAAGCAGTCGACGCCGACGACTCGATGCCCCGCATCGAGCAGGGCCTCGCACAGGTGCGACCCGATGAAGCCGGCCGCGCCGGTGACCACGATGTGCATGCTCACGCCCAGAAGGTGGCCGTCGTTCGCGCTCCGGCCATCAGCGCGGGTGCGGGGCCCGGCTGGGGTCCGGGGCCGCGGCGATCCGCCGGAGGGTATCGGCGGCCTCGAGGGACGCCGCGGTCTCGAGGGTGACGAGGACGTCGGGCGTGAGCGGCTCCACCGCCACGCGGGAGATCAGCTCGTGGTCCGAGGCCATGGGGTCCTCGGCCGCGCTGAGGAGCACCTCGTGCATCTTCTCGCCGGGCCGCAGGCCGGTGTAGGTGATGTCGATCGTGCGGTCGGCCTGCTCGATGAGGCGACGGGCGACCTCGTCGATGCTGACCGGCTCGCCCATGTCGAGCACCATCGCCTCGCCGTCGCGCCCCATGGCGCCGGCCTGGACGACCAGCTCGACCGCCTCCTCGACGGTCATGAAGAAGCGGGTGACCTCCGGGTGGGTGACGGTGACCGGGCCGCCGGCGTCGATCTGGGCCCGGAACGTGGTGAGGACCGACCCCCGGCTGCCCAGCACGTTGCCGAACCGGACGCTGACGTAGGAGCCCGGCCCCACCTCGGCGGCGTGGGCGGTCAACCGCTCCGCGACCCGCTTGGAGCAGCCCAGCACGCTGGTCGGGTCGGCCGCCTTGTCGGTGGAGATGTTGACGAACAGCCGGACCTCGTGGCGGAGGGCCTGGTCGAGCAGGTTCTGCGTGCCCCGGCAGTTCGACTTCACCGCCTCGGCGGGGTGCATCTCCAGCAACGGCAGGTGCTTGAGGGCGGCGGCGTGGAACACCACCTCGGGTCGGTGCTCGTCGAAGACCTCGGCCATGCGGTCGGCTTCCCGGATGTCGGCCACGACCAGGTTCCGCGAGTCGAGCGTGGCCCGCCCCTCGATGGAGAGCTGGACCTCGTGCAGCAGCGACTCGTCCCGGTCGAGCATCACCAGCTCGGCCGGCGCGAACCGGTAGATCTGCCGGCACAGCTCCGAGCCGATCGACCCGCCGGCCCCGGTGACCAGCACCCGGGCGCCGGTGATGTAGCCGGCGATGGCGTCGAGGTCGGTCTCGATCCGGCGCCGGCCGAGGAGGTCGGCCTCGGTGAGCGGGCGGACGTCGGAGGCCTCGACGGTGCCGCCGAGGATCTCCGCCACCGGCGGGAGCACCAGCACCTCCAGCCCGCAGTCGCCGGCCCGGGCCGCGATGTCGCGGATGGTCGAGCCCTCGGCGCTCGGGAGGGCGACCACCACCGTGGTGGCGTCGACCGCCTGGGCGACCTCGCACACCTGGGCGAGCCGGCCCCGCACCGGGACCGAGTGCAGGCGGAGCTGACGCTTCCTCGGGTCGTCGTCGACGAAGGCGACCGGCAGGTAGGGGCCCTCCGGGTTGTGCATCATCGAGCGCACGAGCTGGCCACCGGCCGTCCCGGCCCCGACGACCACGACCCGGGTCAGGTCGTCGCCGGCGGGCCGCATCGACCGCTCCAGGACGACCCGCCACGACCAGCGCACCGAGGAGGCCACCAGGAACGTCAGCAGCCCCTGGGCGACGCACGCGGCGACGGGGATCGGTCGATGGTCCACCGCCAGGTTCACCGCCAGCAGCACGACCGACGACAGCCCGACCGCCCGGGCCAGGGCGAAGACCTCCTCGAACCCGCCGAACCGCCACCGCCCCTGGTACAGGCCCTGGGACCACCCGGCCACGAACTGCGTCACGGCCACCATCGGGAGCACCCACCACAGGTTGCCGTAGGCCTCCTCCGGGATGTGGGTCTCGTAGCGCATCCACAGCGCGACCAGCACCGAGGCCATGGCGATCACGGGATCGGCGATGGCCTGGATCAACTGGCGGACACCGGTCCGGGGAACCCGGAACGGCAAGAACCCCATCTGACGTCTGTCCATGTCGGAACCACACCCCCCCAGGGCTGGCAGCGTGACCGAAGCTACACCCCGCTGCGACCGCCGTCGGGAATCGGGAGCGACATCGCTCAGAGCGCCTCGACGGCCGGTCCCCGGAGCACGTTCCGACAGTCGAGCACCGCGGCGCCCGATGCGACGATCAGGTCGCGGTCGAAGGCATCGTGGTCGACGACGTGGACCACGAGGGCCGCCGCCGCCAGCTCCTCGGCGGTGAGCGCGACCGACACCACCCCCGCCGGCACCTGGGCCGGGTCGGTGTGGGGGTCGACGGCGTGGACGTCGGCCCCCAGGGCGAGGAGGCGCTTGATGATCCCCTGGGAGGGGGCTTCGCGGGCGTCGCCGGTGTTCTTCTTGTAGGCCAGGCCGAGGACGAGGATGCGCTGGCCCCGGACGGCCAGGCTGCGCTGGTTCAAGATGGCGACGACGCGTTGGACGACGTAGTCGGGCATGTGCTCGTTGACGTCGTTGGCCAGCTCGACGAAGCGGAAGGTGTGGCCCAGCGAACGCCGGACCCGCCACGAGAGGTAGGAGGGGTCGATCGGCAGGCAGTGCCCGCCGACGCCCGGGCCGGGCGTGAACTTCATGTAGCCGAACGGCTTGGTGTCGGCCGCCTCGATGGCCTCCCAGACGTCGATGCCGAGGTCGTGGGCGAACATGGCGAGCTCGTTGACCAGGGCCACGTTCACGTGCCGGAAGGTGTTCTCCAGGAGCTTGGTGAGCTCGGCCTCCTTGGGCGACGACACCGGCACCGTCGTGTCGACCAGCCGGTCGAAGAAGGCCTGCACCGCCTCGAGGGACGCGGGCGTCACGCCCGAGACGACCTTGGGTGTGCGCTCGAAGGTCCAGGTGCGGTTCCCCGGGTCGATGCGCTCGGGGCTGTAGCCGAGGTGGAAGTCCACCCCCGCGGTGAGGCCGGACGCCTCCTCCAGCACCGGTGCGACCAGCTCCTCGGTCGAGCCCGGGTAGGTCGTCGACTCGAGGACGACCGTGCACCCCGGCGTGACGTGCGGGGCCAGGGTCGCCGCCGCGGCCTCGATGAACGAGAGGTCGGGGGCCCCGTCGGCGAGGGGTGTCGGCACCGAGATCACCGCCACGTCGAACCCGGCGAGGTCGGCAGGGTCGGCCGACGGCCGGTAGCGCCCCGAGCCGAGCGCGGCCCGCAACCGCTCGTCGGAGACGTCCTCGACGTAGGAGTCGGCGGCGGCCAGGCGGGCCACGCGCTCGGTGCTCACGTCGAAGCCGACGACGTCGAACCCCGCTTCGGCCGCCCGGACCGCCACGGGCAGCCCGACGTAGCCCTGTCCGATCACCACCGCATGTGCCACGCGCCACCCTCGCTCTCTCGTCGGACGAGCTGCAAGTCCGTCCGACGTCGCATCAGGCCCCGAGGGGGCGGGCCGGCACCCCGGCCACCGTGACGCCCGGGGCGACGTCCCTGGTGACCACCGCGCCGGCCCCGACCCGGGCCCCGGCGCCGACGGTGACGCCGGGCAGCACGATGCTCCCGGCCCCGAGGTCGACCCGGTCCCCCACCCGGGCGCGGCCCAGGACCTGGGCCAGCGGCGCCATGGTGACGTAGTCGCCGAGCACCGCGTCGTGGCCCACGACGCAGCCCAGGTTCACGTGGAGGTGGCGACCGGCCTCGACGTTGGTGGTGAGCGAGGCATGGGCGCAGACGATCGCCCCCGGCCCGAGCCGGACGTCGCGGCCGACGAACGCACCGCGGTGGGCCAGGCCCGGGGGCGGCGTCCGGCCCAGGGCGACCGCGGCGGCGTCCACGCGGGCGCGGACGTCGGGGGCGCCGATGGCGACGACGAAGGAGAGGTCCCGGGGACCGAGCACCTCCTCGACCCGGCCGAGGTAGGGCCGGTCGATGGCGGCGAGGAGGTCGGTGTCGGGTGCGACGTCGTCGACGAAGCCCTCGAACGGGGGGACCTCGCCAGCCCCTGGCAGGGCCACGGCGGCGTCGAGGAGGCTCGCCACCTCCCGTCCGAACCCTCCCGCCCCGATGACGACCAGCCCCATGGGGCCAGCCTCGCGCACGGTACGGGCGGGAGAGGTGCCCGGGGTAGCGTCCGGCCATGCCCTGCGCTGTCATCGCCGAGGTCGGCGTCAACCACGACGGCGACCCCGAGCTGGCCCACCAGCTCATCGACGTGGCCGCCGCGGCCGGGGCCGACTACGTCAAGTTCCAGACCTTCCGCACCGATGCCGTGCTCGCCGCCGACGCCCCGGTCGCCGCCTACCAGCGCAGTACGGGGGCGACGACCCAGCAGGACCTGGTGCGCCGGCTGGAGCTCCCGGTCGCGGTGTGGGCCGAGCTGGCCGCCCACGCCACCGAGGCCGGGGTCACCTTCATCTCCACCCCGTTCGACACCGGCAGCGCCGACCTCCTGGAGGAGATCGGCGCCCCGTTGTTCAAGGTCCCGTCGGGGGAGCTGACCAACCTGGGCCTGCTCCGGGACCTGGCCCGACGGGGCCGGCCGTTGCTCGTCTCGACCGGCATGAGCACGCTCGACGAGGTCGCCACCGCGCTCGACGCCGTGGCCGCCGCCCCCGAGGTGTCGCTGCTGCACTGCGTATCGGCCTACCCGGCGCCGGTCGAGCAGGCCAACCTGCGGGCCATCGTCACCATGCGGGAGCGCTTCGGGGTGCCGGTGGGCTGGTCCGACCACACCGAGGGCAGCCTCACCGCGCTCGGCGCCGTCGCGCTGGGGGCCAGCGTCCTGGAGAAGCACATCACCCTCGACCGCACCCGGCCCGGCCCCGACCACGCCGCCTCCGCCGACCCCGACGGCTTCGCCGCCTACGTGCGCGACGTCCGCGCCCTGGAGGCGGCGCTGGGCGACGGGGTCAAGCGGGCGATGCCGGTCGAGGCCGACGTGCGGTCGGTCGCCCGGCGGAGCTGGCACGCCCGCCGGGACCTGGCCCCGGGCACGACGCTGGCGCCCGACGACGTGATCGCCCTGCGGCCCGGCACCGGCATCGCCCCGACGATCGAGCTGGCGGGCCGCACCGTCGCCCGCCCGGTGGCCGCCGGTGCCGCCCTGGCCCCCGACGACCTCACCGACCTCGCCGGGCCCTCCGGTGCCTGAGGCGCCCCGCACGGTCGCGGTGTTCACCGCGACCCGGGCCGACGCCGGGCCGCTGGGGCCGGTCGTCGCGGCGCTGGGCCGCTCGCCCCGGCTCACCCCCCTCGTCATCGCCTGCGGTGCCCACCTCGACGCCCGCCGCGGTCGCACGCTCGACGCCCTCCCGGTGCCCGAGGGCACCGCCGTCGAGGTGGTGGGTGATGCCCCACGCTCCAGCGCCCCGGCCGACCTGGCCGCCACCCTCGGGAAGCTGACCCCGGCGGTCGCCGAGGTGCTGGCCCGGGCCCGGCCCGACCTCCTCCTGGTGCTGGGCGACCGCTGGGAGCTGCTGGCCGCCTGCGGCGCCGCCCTCCTCGCCCAGGTCCCGGTGGCCCACCTGCACGGGGGCGAGGTCACCGAGGGGGCGCTCGACGACCGGGTGCGCCACGCCGTCACCAAGCTGGCCGACGTGCACCTGTGCGCGACCGACGAGGCCCGCCGCCGCCTCCTCCAGCTCGGGGAGGAGCCGTGGCGGGTGCACCGGGTCGGCGCGCCCGCCCTCGACCGGCTCGCGGCGGTGCGCCCGCTCGACGACGCCGACCTGGCCGACCTGCTGGGCCGGCCCGTCGCCCGGCCCTTCGGCATCGTGACCTACCACCCCCCCACCGTCGACCGCGGTGCGGTGGCGGCCCGGGCCGAGGCGGTGCTGGCCGCGGCCGAGGAGCACCTCGGTTCGGCCGTGGTCACGGCCCCCGGTGCCGACCCCGGGGGCGACGAGATCCTGGAGGTGATCGACCGCGTGGTCGGCTCGTCCCCCACCCTGTCCTTCGTCGCCAACCTCGGCGCCCGGTTCCCCGCTGTGCTGGCCGCGGCCGACGTCATGGTGGGCAACAGCTCCAGCGGCATCACCGAGGCCGCCAGCTTCGCCCTCCCGGTCGTCGACGTCGGCGACCGCCAGCGGGGCCGCCCCGCGCCGGCCAACGTCCTGCGCTGCGGGGAGGGCCGCGACGAGGTGGGGGGAGCGCTGCGCCAAGCCCTCGACCCGGGCTTCCGGTCGGGGCTGGCCGGGCTCCGGAACCCCTACGGCGACGGCCGCTCCAGCGACCGCATCGCCGAGGTGCTGGCCACCGTCGACCTCGACCGCCTGGCCCGCAAGCGCTTCGTCGACCTCCCCCTTCTCTGAGGGCCCGCCGGGCAGACTGCCGTCATGCGCACCCTCGCCCAGCTCTCGAGCCTGACCGGCCGCACCGCACTGGTGGTCGGCGGGGCCGGTCACATCGGGCGGGCGGCGGTCGATGCCCTGAGCGAGCTGGGCGCCACCGTGGCGGTGGCCGACCTCGACGGCGACGCCGCGGCCGAGGTGGTCGGGGCGCTCCCGGACGAGGCGGCACCGGGCCTCGCGGTGGCGGTCGACGTGGCCGACGAGGACGCGGTCCGCGCCCTGCCCGGGCAGGTGGTGGCCCGGACCGGCCGGCTCGACATCGTGGTCCACACCGCGGCCTTCACCGGCGACACCGACCTGCCCGGCTGGGTCAGCCCCTTCGCCGAGCAGTCCGCCGCGAGCTGGCGGGCCTCGATGGAGGTCAACCTCACCTCGGCGTTCGTCCTGGCCCAGGCGGCGGAGCCCCACCTCCGGGCCGAGGGCACCGGGGCGGTCGTCCTGGTCGGCTCGATCTACGGCGTGGGCGGCCCCGACCTCCGCCTCTACGAGGGCACCGCCATGGGGAGCCCCGCCGCCTACGCCGCGGCCAAGGGCGGCCTGCTGGGCCTCACCCGGTGGCTGGCCACCGTCCTCGCCCCCCACGTCCGGGTCAACCTGTGCTCCCCCGGCGGGGTCGAGCGGGGCCAGTCCCCGACCTTCGTCGAGCGCTACCGCGAGCGGACCCCGATGGGCCGGATGGCCACCGAAGAGGACCTCAAGGGCGCCATCGCCTACCTGTCCAGCGACCTCTCGGCCTACGTCACCGGCCAGAACCTGCTGGTCGACGGCGGATGGAGCGCCTGGTGAGCGGGCCGGGCCGGAGGTCGGAGGGGGACGACCGTTACGATCGGGCCATGGCCCCGGGGGGACCAGCCGACGAGGTGTCGGCCATCGACGCGCTCACCGTCCCGGTGGAGGCCACCATCCGGCGGGCCATGGAGGTCATCGACCGGGGGGCCTGCGAGATCGCCCTGGCCACCGACGACGCCGGTGTCCTGGTGGGCACGGTCAGCGACGGCGACGTCCGCCGCGCCCTGTTGGCCGGCGCCCAGCTCGACGACGTCCTCAAGCCCCACCTGAACCCGGCGCCGCTGGTCGTGCGCCCCGACGAGGCGCGGGCCACGGTCATCGACCTGATGCAGGCCCATCGCATCGCCGAGGTCCCGGTCGTCGACGACGACGGTCGCCTGGTCGGCCTGCACCTGCTCAGCCGGCTGATCGGCCGGGTCGAGCGGCCCAACCTGGCGGTGGTGATGGCCGGGGGCCGCGGCACCCGGCTGGCGCCGCTGACCGACCACGTCCCCAAGCCCATGCTGGAGGTGGCGGGCCGGCCGATCCTGGAGCGCATCCTGTTGCACCTGGTGGGGGCCGGCATCACCGAGGTCGCGGTGTCGGTGAACCACCTCCGGGAGCAGATCGAGGACCACTTCGGCGACGGGCGGACGCTGGGGTGCCGGATCACCTACCTCCGGGAGGAGCCGGACCTCCCCCTCGGCACCGCCGGCTCGCTGTCGTTGCTGGAGGGAGCCGGGCTGGCCCCGGCCGACCCGGTCGTGGTGATGAACGGCGACCTGGTCACCCAGTTCGACCTGGCCGCGCTGCTCGACTTCCACGCCGACGGCGACGCCGCCATCACCGTGGCGGCCCAGCGCTACCGCCACGACATCCCCTTCGGGGTGCTGGAGGTCGACGACCGGGGCGACGTGGCCGCCATCGCCGAGAAGCCCTCGGCCGAGTGGTGGACCAACGCCGGGATCTACGTCCTGGAGCCGACGGTGCTCGCCGCGGTGCCACCGGGCCAGCACCACGACCTGCCCCAGCTCATCGCCGAGCACCTGGCGGCCGGCGAGCGGGTGGGCCTGTGGCCCCTCGACGAGGACTGGCACGACGTGGGCCGGCCCGAGGACCTGCGCCGGGCCCGGGGGCTCCGATGAGCGCCCTCCGGGGTCGACGGGTGCTGGTGACCGGGGCCGACGGGTTCATCGGCAGCCACCTCACCGAGCGGCTGCTCGCCGAGGGCGCCGACGTTCGGGCGCTGTGCATCTACACGTCGAACGGCGACCGGGGCTGGCTGGAGGAGATGGCACCCGACGCCCTCGACGCCCTCGACGTGCGCCTGGGCGACATCCGCGACCCGGGCCTGGTGCGCGACGCGGTGGAGGGCTGCGACATCGTCCTGCACCTGGCCGCGCTGATCGCCATCCCCTACAGCTACATGGCGCCGGCGTCGTTCGTGGCGACCAACATCAGCGGCACCCTGCACGTGCTGGAGGCGTGCCGGGCCACGGGCGCGGCGATGGTCCACACGTCGACCAGCGAGGTGTACGGCACCCCGCAGCACACGCCGATCACCGAGGACCACCCGCTCCAGGGCCAGTCGCCCTACAGCGCCTCCAAGATCGCGGCCGACAAGCTGGCCGAGTCCTACGCCTGCTCGTTCGACGTGCCGGTCACGGTGCTGCGGCCGTTCAACACCTACGGGCCCCGGCAGAGCGCCCGGGCCGTGATCCCCACCATCCTGGGCCAGCTCCTGGCGGGCGAGCGGGAGGTCCGGCTGGGCAGCCTGGACCCGCGTCGCGACTTCACCTTCGTGGCCGACACGGTCGACGGCTTCGTCCGGATGGCGACCGCGGGCCTGGCCCCCGGCACGGTGGTGCAGCTCGGCACCGGCACATCGGTGTCGATCGGCGAGCTGTTCGCCCAGTGCTGCGCCGTCACCGGCGTCGACGCCACGCCGGTCACCGAGGACGTTCGGGTCCGCCCGGCCAACAGCGAGGTCCAGGTCCTGCTCTCGGACCCCGGCCGCGCCGGCGAGCTGCTGGGCTGGGCGCCGACGACCGACCTCGCCACCGGGCTGGCCGCCACCGCGGCCTGGCTCGACGGTCGGGTCGACGCCCGGCGCGCCCGCCAGTACCAGCGTTGATGGGCCACGACATCCCCCTGGCGGTCCCGAGCCTGACCGGCCGGGAGGCCGAGTACCTCCAGGAGTGCGTCGCCAGCGGGTTCGTCTCGTCGGTGGGACCGTTCGTGACGCGGTTCGAGGAGACCTTCGCCACCCGGGTCGGGGCGGCCCACGCCGTGGCGTGCGCCTCGGGCACGGCCGCCCTGCACCTGGCGATGGTCACCCTGGGCGTCGGGCCCGGTGACACCGTGGCGGTCTCGGACCTGACCTTCGTGGCCTCGGCCAACGCGGTGCACTACACGGGCGCCCAGCCGGTGCTGGTCGACTCCGAGCCCCGCACCTGGAACCTCGACAGCGCCCTCCTCCACGACTGGTGCGTGGCCGAGGCCGCGGCCGGGCGCCCGCTGCCGGCGGCGATCGAGGCCGTCCACGTGCTCGGCCAGCCGGCCGACGTCGAGCCGCTCCTGGCCCTGCGCGACCGGTTCGGCATCCCCCTGGTGGAGGATGCGGCCGAGGCCCTGGGGGCCGGCTACCGCGAGGGGCCCGTCGCCGGCCACCAGGTGGGCACGGTGGGCGCGCTGGGGTGCTTCTCGTTCAACGGCAACAAGATCATCACCGCCGGCGGCGGCGGCATGGTCGTGACCGACGACGAGGACCAGGCCCGCCGGGTGCGTCACCTCTCGACGCAGGCCAAGCTCCCCGGGCTCGGTTACCACCACGACGAGGTCGGGTTCAACCACCGGATGACCAACCTGTCGGCCGCGGTCGGCCTGGCCCAGCTCGAGCAGCTCGACGCCTTCCTGGCCCGGAAGCGGGCGATCGCCGCGACCTACGACGCGGCCCTGGCCGACCTGGCGGAGGTGACCCTGCCGCCCCGGGTGGGATGGGCCGACCCGTCGAGCTGGCTCTACTCGATCCTGCTCCCCGACCAGGGGACGCGGGACCGGGTGCTGACGGCGCTGGTCGACGACGGCATCGGGGCCCGGCCGCTGTGGGCCCCGGTGTCGAGCCACCGCCCCTACCGTGACGCCCCCCGGGTCGGCGGTGAGGTCGCCCGGGACCTGGCCGACCGGGGCCTGTCGTTGCCGTGCTCGGTCACGATCAGCGACGACGAGCTGGCGATCGTCGTCGCCGCCGTGCGGGCCGCGCTGGCCCGGGCCTGAGCGTCGTGGTCGACCGGGCCGTCGTCGTCGGCAGCGGGTCGATCGGTCGTCGGCACCTGACGGTGCTGCGGGCGCTGCTCCCCGAGGCCGCCCTGGCCCTGGCCCCCACCCGTCCCGGCTCCGCCGCGCCGCCGGTGGTCGCCGAGGTCGGCGCCACCTGGCTGCCGGGCCCGGCCGACGCGGTCGGGTGGGGCCCCGAGGTCGCGGTGGTGGCGGTGCCGGCCCCGTTCCACATGGCGGTGGCCACGGAGCTGGCGAGCACGGGGGCGACGCTCCTGGTCGAGAAGCCGGTCGACGTCGACCTGGCCGCCGTCGACCGCTTCGCGGCCCGGGCCGAGGCCGAGGGCCTGGTGGTCCAGGTGGGCTACTGCCTGCGCTTCTCGCCGTCGCTCCGGGCCCTGCGCGCCGCCGTCGGGCAGGGCGTCGTGGGCCGGCCCCTGGGGGTGCGGGCCGAGGTGGGCCAGGCCCTCGACACCTGGCGACCGGGGGCCGAGCTGCGGGCCACCGTCACCGCCGATGCCGCCCTCGGCGGCGGGGCGCTGTTCGAGCTCAGCCACGAGCTCGACCTCCTGGCCTGGACCTTCGGTCCGCCGGAGGTGCGGGGCGCGGTGCTGCGGAACCTCGGCGCCCACGGACTGGAGGTCGAGGAGTCGGCCGACCTCCTCCTGGGCTGGGACGGGCTCGACGGGACCGCCCACCTCGACCTGGTGCGTCGGCCGGCGGTGCGGACGACCACGGTGTGGGGCGAGGACGGCACCCTCATCTGGGACGGGCGGGCCCGCACCCTCGTCCGCCAGGGGCCCGACGGCGCCGTCACGACGCTCCACGGGCCGGACGAGGAGGACGTGTACCGTGCCCAGATGACCCACCTCCTCGCCTGTGCCCGGGGTGAGGCCCGCCCGGCCGTGACGCTGTCCGAGGCCCGCGACGTCCTCCGGGTGTGCCTGGAGGCCAGGGCGGCCGACGCCGAGGGGCACGCCCGTGGCTGACCGGGGCCGGCCCACGGTGGCGGTCGTGTTCGCCCGGGGCGGGTCGAAGGGCGTGCCGCGCAAGAACCTCCAGGCCGTCGGTGGCATCTCCCTGGTGGGCCGGGCCGTCGACGCCGCCGTGGCCTGCGTGGGCATCGACCGGGTCCTGGTCTCCACCGACGACGAGGAGATCGTGGCGGTGGCCGAGGCCCACGGGGCCGAGGCACCGTGGCGGCGGCCCCGGGAGCTGGCGGCCGACGACGCCCCCGAATGGCTGGCGTGGCAGCACGCCGTGCGGACCGAGGAGGAGGCCGGTCGGCCCATCGGCACCCTGGTCTCGGTCCCCCCCACGGCCCCCCTGCGCCGGCCGGTCGACATCGCCGCCGCCCTCGGTCGCTTCGCCGCCGGCGACGTCGACGCCGTGGTCACCGCCACCCCGGCCCGTCGACACCCGGCGTTCAACCTGGTCCGCCTGGACGACCAGGGCCACGCGGTGCTGGCCGACCCGGCCGGTCGGGCCGTCCGCCGCCAGGACGTCTCGCCCCTCTACGACCTGGCGACGGTGGCCTACGTGGCCGATGCCGCCTTCGTCGCCCGCGCCGATCGCCTCCTCGACGGTCGGGTGGGGATGGCGCTGGTCCCGGAGAAGAGCGCCCTCGACATCGACACCGAGCACGACCTCCTCGTGGCCCGGCTCCTGGTCGCGCAGGACGCGGGGATGGGTCTGGTCGGTCTGTGACCACCGCGGTCGACGTGGTGGTCGTCGGGGCCGGGGGCATCGGTCGCCGTCACCTCCAGGCCCTGGCCCGGCTCCCCGCCGGCGACCGGGTGCTGGCCGTCGACCCTCGCGCCGAGGCGCGGGCCGCGGCACAGCACGACCACGATGCGGCCGGGGCCGGGGCCGACCTGGGCGTGACCGCCGACCTGGCCTCGGCCGTGGGCTGGGCCCGGCGCCCCCCGGTGGTCGTCGTGGCCACCACCGCCGATGTCCGGGCCGAGGTCACCCTGGAGGCGCTGGCCGAACTGGCCCCGGCGCAGGTGGTGTTGGAGAAGGTGCTGTTCCAGCGGGTGGCCGACTACGCCGTCGTGGGCCGGGCGCTCGCCGCCGCCGGGGTGCCGGCGTGGGTGAACCACCCCCGGGCCTACAGCCCGGCCTGGCTGGAGGTGGCGGCCCGGCTCGACGGTGCTCCCGCCTGGGACGCCACCGTCTCGGGCCGGGGCTGGGGGCTGGGCTGCAACGGGCTCCACCTGGTCGAGCGGCTCCTCCCCGCCGGGGTGGCCCCCGTCGTCGACACCTCGGGGCTGGCCCCCGGTTCGGTCCCGGCCAAGCGCCCGGGAGCACGCGAGGTCGTCGGCGTCCTGGCCGCCGGGGTCGGCCTGCATCGGCTGACCTTGCGCGACCGGGGCGAGCCACCGATGCCGCCCGACATCCACGTCGAGTGGGAGGACGGGCGCCTGCTGCTCCAGGAGCGCGGCGACCACGCCCTGCTCCACCTCGCCGACGCGGGCACCGGCTGGCGGTTCGAGACCACCCGGTACGACGTGCCGTTCCAGAGCCGGCTCACCGACGTGACCGTCGACGAGCTGCGGACCACGGGCACCTGCGCGCTGCCGACCTACGACGCCGTGGCCCCCCAGCACGAGGCGTTCGTCGCGGCCCTCCTCGCCCACCTCCACGCCTCGGGCGAGACCTCCTGGCGCGACCGCTGCCCCATCACCTGAGCCGACGTCAGGCGTCGCCCACCACGTACCAACCGCAGTTGGTCTGGAGGGGCGATCGGCGGAGCCGCACGTTGGGCGAGCCCACCACCTCCTGGAGGGCGACGGTCTCACCCGGGAAGTTGGCGTAGGAGAGCTCGTCGAAGACGACGGTGCTGCCCCGGGTCAGCCGGGGCTGGACCAGCTCCAGGGCGTGGCGGGTGGGCTCGTAGATGTCCATGTCGAAGATGACCATGGCGACGAGGGTCCCGGGGTTGTCGTCGAGCCAGCGGCCGAAGGTCTCGACGACGTCGCCCACCACCAGCTCGAACTTGTCGATGTGGGGCAGCGGGGACAGCTCCTGGTGGATGCCGAGGACCTGCGTGAGGTGGCGCTCGTAGCCCTCGGGCGTGGCGTAGTCACCGGCCTCCCAGTCGGGGCCGTCCTTGACGTCGACGCTCGGGAAGCCGGCGAAGGTGTCGAACCCGACGATGCGACGCGACGAGTTGAACGGCTCGTAGATGCCCCGCAGCGACGACAGGGTCGACAACGTGGCGCCGTAGTGGACGCCGAGCTCCAGGATCACCCCCGGGACCTCGACGATGCCCCGGTAGAGCTGGTCCCAGTAGAGGAGCCGGGAGATCGTCTGGCGGCTCACGTAGGTCAGGAGCTGGTGGTTCCAGTGGGGGGCGTGCAGCCCCGGCCCCTCCTGCATGAGCTGCTTGAGCGCGGCGAGGTGGTCACCCTCGCCGGCCGCCCGGTTGTCTCCCTCACCGGAGACCTTTCGCATGTCGTACCCCCGTCGTTCGCGTTCCCCACCGTCTAGCACGGCGGGCCGGCGAAGCTCAGGACCGACGCGCCACGCTGAGGTCGATGCTGGTCACGTCGGCGCCCGCGCCGACCGCGATCGGCGTTGCGGTGCGCCAGCGGTCGGCGCCCTCCCACCAGGCATCGTCGTGGGTCGTCAGCTCCCGGACGCGCACGAAGTAGGTACCCGGCTCGACCCCCGCGAAGGAGTACGTCCCGTCCGGCCGGCTGAAGACGGTGGCCACCGCCTGCGCCGAGCCGTCGTAGAGCATGACCCGCAGCCCGGCGGCCGGGGCGCCGTCCTCGATGACGGAGCCGCTGACCACACCGGCGAGCACCGGCGAGGTCGGGACCAGCTCGACATCGGCACCCGACACGCTCGCCACCGTGAGGTCGAAGGCGGTCGCCCCGGCGAACGACGTGCCTCCGACCCAACGCGGTGACCGCCAGATGCCGGAGCCGTCGATCACCAGCGCCCGGTAGCTGCCGGGCGCGGTGTCGAAGCGATAGCTGCCGTCGCCGGCCGTCACGGTCGAGGTGACGATCCTGGCGCTGCTGTCGTAGAGGCGCACGACCGCCCCGCTGACACCATGACCGCCCCCGGTCACCGTGCCCGCCAGGCTCAGGGTCGTGGGCGCCGGTGCCTCCAGGACGAAGTCGGCGGTGCCCACACCCCCTCCGACCACCGTGACCACATCCGCAGCGGCGAAGCTCCGCTTGTCGCTCCAGAACTGGCCGGCGTACCCGTCCGCGGTGACGCGCACCCGGTAGGCCCCGGGCGGGAGGCCCTCGACCAGGTAGGTGCCGTCGGGGCCGGTGAAGGCCTGGCCCAGCAGGACGGAGCTGGCCGCGGCGTAGTAGCGGAGCCGGGCACCCGCCACGGGGTCGCCGGCGGCGGTCACGGTGCCCGCCAGGACACCCGGCGGGGCGGCGACCACGGGGTCGAGCCGGCCGGCGAGGGTGAGGGAGCTCCGTCCCGCGGCGGCGGGCAGGTTCATCGGGTTGGTGAGCCCGACACCGCAGGAGATCGGGTTCTTGACCGCCGGGACCGAGAACGAGTTGTCGACGAGGGTCACGGTCCCGTCACTGGCGTAGGGCACGCCGCTCAGCGGCTCGATGGGGGGCGGAGGGGCGGTGGTGCCCGTCGTCAGGGTGATCGGCGGTACGTCCACGAGGCAGTTCGTGAAGCCCAGGGCCGGGACGTCGAAGGCCATCTGGAGGGTGAGGGTGAGGGTCGTCGCGCCGCTGGCGGGGTCGATCGTGCCCGCGGCGTCGGCCCGGGCCGAGAGCCGCAGCGCACCGGCGGTGGTGGAGCCGGGCGAGCCGTCGGGGAAGTAGGTGGTCGGGAAGGCCATCGCGTCCTGCGGGACGTGGAGCGTCCCGGCCGCGTCGACCGTGCCGTGCAACGTCACGTCGACCTTCGGGACGAAGGAGGGCGCCAGCTCGCTGTGGTCGTCAGCCGACGTGCACGACCCGTCGAAGGGGTAGTCCACCGCGCCGTCGCCGTCGTTGTCCTCACCGTCGTCGCACTCGGGGTGCGCCGCCGGGGTGAAGTCCACCATCGCGCTCGAGGAGCCCGTCTCGCCCGAGGGGCCGAGGACGAAGCCTCCCCCGGTGGTCGTGAAGGTGAAGGTGCCCGGGTTGCCCACCACCGGCCCGCCGTCGGCCAAGGCCGAGGCGGGCAGGAAGAGGAACGGGGCCACGAGCGCGAGCAGCGCGGCGATGGCTCGACGGTTCACGGGCAGGTCCCCCCTTGGCGCGACGTCGGTGGGATACTACCCGGCCGGCGTCGAGGGTGCCCGCCCGCGGCGCCCGCTCAGGTCTGGCGGCCGAGGCGGCTCCGCGCCCGCCGGGCGCGCCGGTCGACCCCGGCTGTGGCCCGGAGGACGAGGCCGAGGGTGGCGTCGACGGACCGGCCCGCCCGCTGCCGCACCCGTTCCTCGAGCGTCGGCGGCTCGACCGGGCCCCACCCCAGGTCGTCGATCAGCGGGCCGAGCTCGACCTCGACCCGGCGAGCCAGGGCCGGGGCCTGGCTGCGACGGCCCACCGCCTCGGCGCTGATCCCCGTGCCACGGAGGCCGAAGGAGGAGTTGTTGGCCCACGACGAGCCGTAGTCGCTCAGCTCGTCGGGCACGGCCACGGCCCCCAGCCCGACTCCAGCCGCCAGGGCCGCGAGGGCGCCGGTCGGGTCGGCCACCAGGTCGTCGTAGCGGACCCACCAGATACGGGAGGCGAGGTCGGGTCGCCGACGGGTCAGGTCCTGCATGGTCGCCACCCCGCGACGCCAGACGTCGATGAGGCGCGTCAGCGGTTCATCGGGGAAGCGCGTGGCCCCCGAGACGACCACGTCACGCGGGTCGCGCACCATGTAGGCGACGTGGGCCGCGGGCACGGCGTCGAGCAGGGCCTCGACCACCCGCTCGGCCCCGGTGGTCTTGTGCCCGGCGACGACGTGGTCCGGGCCGGCCAGGCCGGTGAGGACGTGGCGGTAGAGGTCGGCCAGGCTCCACGCCGCCCCGTCGACCGGGAGGGCCAGGGCGTCGAGCGCCGCGACGCCGGCCGGGGGCAGCTCCAAGCGACGGTTCTGGCGTCGGAACGTCGTCAGGACCGATGCCCGCTGGTCGGCGTCGAGCGGGGCGTCGAGCGGGGGGTGGCCGGCACCCCGGGGGAACCGGGCGATGCCCAGGAAGTCGCGTCGGACCACCGCCCCGGGCTGGGCGTCGAGGAGGTTGGCCAACAGGGTCGTGCCACTCCGTCGCTGACCGGTGACGGTCAGGAGCACGGGGCTCATCGTCTCACTCGTCCTGGCCGCGGCTCACCGACGCGCCGGGGCGTCGGTGAGCCGGGCCAGAGCCGAGGTCAAGGGGTCGACCGGTTGGTGGTGGTGCCGTCGCCGAGCCGGCCGGAGCCGTTGTTGCCCCAGCACCGCACGTCGCCGGTGCTGGTGAGGGCGCAGGTGTGGGCATCACCGGCCGAGATCGCGCTCCAGGTGCTCCCGCTCGGGGCCGTGCTGACGCCCTGGCCGGGCCCGCCGACGCCGTCGTTGCCGCCACCGAGCCGACCCTGGTAGTCGAAGCCGGCGCACAGCGCCAGGTCGCCCAAGGTGCCGCACGAGTGCTGGTTCCCGGCCGAGACGGTCGACATCCCCGGGAGGTTGCTGACGATCGGCGACGCGCTGTCCGTGGTGGTGCCGTCACCGAGCCGGCCGTCGGCGTTGCGGCCCCAGCAGCCGATGAACCCGCCGGTCACGAGGGCGCAGGTGTGCGACCCGCTGGCGGAGACGGCCGTCGCACCGGGGAGGCCGGTGACCGCCACCGGCGTGCTGCTGGCGTCGGTCGTCCCATCACCGAGACGGCCCGACCCGTTGCTGCCCCAGCACACGACACCGCCACCGCTGCGCACCGCACACGTGTGCGCCGCACCGGCCGACACCGCCACCGCATCGGTCAGGCCCGACACCGCCACCGGCGTGCTGCTGGCGTCGGTCGTCCCATCACCGAGACGGCCCGACCCGTTGCTGCCCCAGCACACGACACCGCCACCGCTGCGCACCGCACACGTGTGCGCCGCACCGGCCGACACCGCCACCGCATCGGTCAGGCCCGACACCGCCACCGGCGTGCTGCTGGCGTCGGTCGTCCCATCACCGAGCTGGCCCGAGGCGTTGCTGCCCCAGCACTTCACGCCTCCGCCAGTGACGGTGACGCAGGAGTGGGAGGTGCCCGCGTCGACCCCGGTGGCGTCGGAGATGCCGGTCACGCTGACGGGGCTGAGCCGGGTGGTGGTCGTGCCATCGCCGACCTGGCCCGAGGCGTTGCTGCCCCAGCACTTCACGCCTCCACCGGTGACGGTGGCGCAGGTGTGCCCGCCCCCGGCCGACACGGCCGTGGCCCCCGTCAAGGACGGCGGCCGGGACACGGGCAGGGCGACCACGGCGATGTCGATGCCGGTGGCGCTGGGGCCGACCACGATCGGCGTGGCGTTGCGCCAGATCCCCTGGGCGTCCCACCAGGCGTCGTTGTGGGTGGTCAGCTCGCGGACCCGGACGAAGTAGGTGCCGGGCTCGAGCGCACCGAAGCTGTAGGACCCGTCCACCCCGCTGAACACGGTCGTCAGGATCCGGGCGCTGGTGTCGTAGAGGACGACCCGCAGGTTGGCGGCCGGGTTGCCACCCTCGGTGATGGTGCCGCTGATCGACGACGTCGTCACGGTCGAGACCAGCGCCACGTCGGCCCCGGTGATCGAGCCGCCCGGGGTGACGTCGAAGACGGTGGCGCTGGCGAAGGCGCCGCCACCGACCCATCGGGGCGACACCCAGTCACCGGAGAGGTCGCGCACCAGCACCCGGTAGGCGCCGGGCACGGCGGTGAAGGAGTAGCTGCCACCGGCGCCGGTCAGCGTCGTGGCCACGATCTGGGCGCTGCTGTTGTAGAGCCGCACCTGCGCCCCCACGACACCGTTGCCGTTGCCGGTCACGGTGCCCGCCACGGTGCCGGTGGTCGGGACGGCGGTCAGCGAGAAGTCGACGGTGGCCGTGGCCCCGTCGACGACGTTCACCACGTCGGCCCCGGAGAAGCTCGACCGGCCGGCCCAGAACTGGCCCTCGTAGCCGTCGGCGGTGACGCGCACCTTGTAGCCACCCGGCTCCAGGTCGTCGAAGCCGTAGGAACCGTCGGCGGCGGTGAAGGCCTGGCCCAGGAGGACCGAGCTGTCGGATGCGTAGTAGCGCACCCGCGCCCCCTGCACCGGGTCGCCGCCGGAGCTCACGATGCCGGCGATGGCGCCCGGCTCGGCCGGCAGCTCCACCTCGTTGTGGAAGAGGCGCTGGTCGTCGATCGAGAACGACCCGGTCACGAACGTGAGCCACTGGTAGCGGACGCCACCCAGGTTGGCCACCACGTCCAGTGGGTTGGAACGGGTGGCGGTGAACACCGCCTCACCCTCGGCATCGAGGACGTTCAGGTCGACCGCCAGCGCGCCCTCGTCGATGCGGAACGAGTGCTGGAACGTGTACCAACCGGCCTCGTCGATGATCGAGTAGTTCCCGCCGTTGTCGTTGAACAGCTTGTACGTGTTGACCTGCGCCGGCTCGCTGGCGTTGTTCGACCCGTTGACCAACACCGCGTCCTCGTCGCCGGGCAGACGCGGATCGGTCCCCGACACCTTGCCCACGTGGAACACGAAGTCCCGCAGATGGGCCCCGTCGGCCGTGCTGGCCGCCACGGTCAGGTCGAAGCCATCGCTCACCGCCATCGCAGCCGGGTCGAGGTACACACCGAGCTCGGTGACCACACCGTGCTCGGGCCACACCTGACGGTACGCGGACTGGTTCACCAGCCCCCCGAAGTACGAGTAGGTGCCGCTCGACACCGTCGCCGTCTCGGTGCCGGCATCGTGCACCGCCGCCGTCCAATCGGTCGCGTCGACACTGAAGTCCTGCTCGTACTGGAGCACCGGCACCGGCACCGGGTCATCAGCCGCCACCGGCGAGGCGGACAGGGCGAAGAACGTTGCCACCAACCCCACCAGGGCCAGCAGCGCAGCCAGCGGCTGCACACGTCGGGTCTGCATCATGTCCTCCCAGACATTGTTCGGGCGCCTGCGACACACCCCGGGGGGTCGAACCCGCGGGATCCGACACGCACCTGGCGCGCCGTGCCCTGCATTCCCGAACCCCTTCGTGGCCCCAGCCGCTGGAGAGGTTAGCCCGCTGAGGGCGGGCAGCGCATGATGCGAGCGGGAACCGCGGGCCCGGCCAGGTCGGCCGTGTGGGCCAGCACGACCGCGGCGCTCCGACGGGCCGCCTCCCGCCCCCGGGACGCACAGATGCCCGCCGCGGCGTCGTCGACCAGGGCACCCCACCGCCCTCGGTGGTCGGGTACCGCGACCACCTCGCGCAGGATGGCCTCCAGGTCGGCGGCCGACCGGGCCACCGGGCCGTCGGGGCCGAGCACGACCTCGTCGTCGGAGCTGACGACGTCCCCGTCCGGCTCCAACAGGATGGCCACCCGACCGTGGAGCACCGCGTCGCCACCGAAGCCACTGGCCCGGTAGACGACGACATCGGACCCGGCGAGGCACTCCTCCAGGGGCCGCTCGGTCGCCCGGTGCCATCGCACCGACGGGTAGCGAGCCGCCACCGAGGCATAGTCGTCGGGGTCCTCGGTCGGGTGGCAGCGCACCAACCCGACGGCACCGTCCACCACGGTGACGGCCTGACAGAACGCCTCGGCGAGGCGGAGCCGGCCGGCCGAGGAGCCGGCCCGGTTGGTCCCCAGGGTCACGACCACAGCGTCCGGGTCGACGCCCAGAGCGGCCGCGGCGTCGCTCCGGTCGGGCAGCGCGGCGTCGCTCACGCGGGGGTTGCCGGTGACGGCGACCGCCTCCGGGGCCGCGCCGGCCGCGACGAGGGCGGCGGCGTGGCGCGACCCCCAGCACAGGGCCAGGTCGGCCACCAGCGGTGTGTAGCCGGTGGCGCCGATCGGACCGTGGACCAGGGTGACGGTGGGGAGGCCCAGTTCCCGGGCCGCCAGCACGTACGGGATGGCGATGGCGCTGCGGTCGTAGTCGGCCAGCACGACCGAGGGCCGGAGGGCGGCCACGAAGCGGCGGGCCCGGTGCAGCTCACGGCTCTGGGCCCCGAGTCGGGCGAGGACCTGGGGCACCATCGCGGGGGAGAGCACGCCGTCGGCCACCGCCCGCGCCACGACGGCCCCGGCCCGGGGG
>CAYQGF010000004.1:0-12898 GCA_964416885.1 uncultured Iamiaceae bacterium | reverse complement strand
GCCGCCAACCACCGGCTGTGCGCGTACCCACCGACGTCGTAGGTGGACCGGTGGGCGACCCCGGGCGGTACCCGGTCGGCGTCGGAGCGCGGCCCGTGGACCAGCACCACGGGACGACCGGCTGCACCGATCTCCTCGACCACCGGGAACAAGAGCCCGTTCATGCGCGGGGTGTCAGCCGACCAGAGGGCCAGCACGGCCCCCTCCGGGGCGCGGGAGGGACCGTGCCCTCGTCGGTGCTGCGGGACGACGAGGGTGCGGGCCAGCAGCGCCGCCCCCTTCGGAGCCCCGGCCGGTCGGCCGGCCGCCTGCTGGCGGAGGTAGGCGTCGAGGCTGGCTCCGAGGCCCGGCTCACCCCTCGCCCGGTCGAGGCGGGCCTCCAGGTCGACCGGCGTGGGCCGCCCGTCGGCCGACCGGCCCGGGCTCACGGGCGAGGGAGGGGGGCGGCGGCCCGGGCCGCGGCGTGGTCGGCCCTGAGCAGACGGCCCGTCCGAGACGCCACCAAGGCCCGGAAGCCCAGCACGTTGGGGTGGATGGACTGAGGCGCCACGGTGCGGCGGAGCGTGGACTCGGCCACCTGCGGGAGGCGGCCGACCACTCGCAGGGCGAACCGTCTGCGAAGGGACCCCGACGATTGGCTCTCCCGCAGACCCGCCGTGAGGTGCTCCAGGAGCTCGGGGGGCAGGAGGTCGCGGGCCGCGTCGGAGGTCAGCTCGGCTCGCAGCACCCTGGTCGCCTCGGCGTTGCGGACCAGGTCCCGGTCATCGGCGATGGCCGGGAAGCGGGCGAAGGGGACATCGGGCCCCAGGTTCCGGACCACGTCCTTGAACCCGGCCTTGCCGCTCCGGAGGTGGTCGGGCATCGTCCGGGCCAGGTGGATGAGCGACCGGGTGAGCAGCGGGTTGACGACCTCCACGTACGGGAGCTTGAGGTCGGAGAGCGCGGCCAGGGCCACCGGGAGCTCGTGGACGTGGCTGACCCGGTCCCGCCAGGCCTCGAGGGTCTCCTCGGGACGCTGCTCCAGCTCCGCGGGCATCACCTGCTCCTCGAGCCCGAGCTGGGTGAGGGGGGGCAGGCCGCCGTACTCGTCCCACATGGTCAGCTTCTCGTAGCGGCGCACGTCGGCCGGGCGCGTGACGGGGGTGCACCCGAAGCCCTCGTCTCCGCGGATGATGCCGTGGACCCCGTCCGCGGCCAGGTCCCGCCACATGGCGAAGCCGTCGGCGTAGGCGCTCAGCCGGACGCAGCGGCCCTCGCCGCAGGCCACGAAGCGATCGAAGACGACGTCGACGCTCTCGTCGGTCACGCCCGTCGAGAGGGTCGTGTGGGCGACGCCCATGGTCGAGGCCAGGTCGCGGGCCACCGCCACATCGCCCTTGGGCTCGTCGAAGGTGGAGGGGTCGCCCCACGTCAGGGTGCGCAGCCGTTCCCTCTCCGGCAGCAGGCAGAGGAGCGAGCGGCTGTCGAACCCTCCCGAGAGCGGGAGGACCCAGTCGTCGGGGTCGAGGTCCGCGGTGGAGAGGGCTTCCCGCAAGGTGGCGTCGAGGCGCTCACGGTGCTCCTCGTCACTCCCGGGCGCCGGCTCGAAGGCGACGGTGGGGATGGTCGCCCGGAGCGCCCACGACCGCCGATCGAGCGAGAGGCGCGAGTCGCCGGGCAGCATCCGGACTCGGACGTCCCACGCCAGGCCGGGGCCCATGAACCCGGTGGTCAGCAGCCACGGCACCGGGGCCAGGTTGAACTGGAGGTCGTCGAGGGCGGCCGCCAGGAGCCTCTGCGAGGTCGAGGCCGCGAACACCTCGTCGTCGTGGACGTACCACACCGTGCGACTGGCCACGGGGTCGGTCAGCACCTCGACCTGCTCGTCGTCCCAGCGCACGGCGGCGAACGTGCCGTCGGGGACGGGGCCTCCGACCTGCTCCCACGCCGTGTCGCCCGAGACGTACCCGACGTGGACGTGACCGCCGACGACCCGACTGGCCGGCACCGGGCTGCTGACGGCGACGACGACCCCCTCGCCCTCGTGGACGAGAGGTGGGCGCGGGTTGGTGAGGTTGTCGGGGGTCAGACGACGAGCGACCGCCGCGGCCCGGGCGGCCAGGGCCGGCGTGGCCCGGGGGTCGCGGGCGCACACGAGCAGGAGCTTGGCCACAGGGTCCTCTCAGCGTTCGGGGTAGGGACGGAGCGTCACCAGGCACCACGCCAGCCGACGACGGGCGCGGAGCGCCTCCCGATCGCGGTCCCGGGCGTACTCGGTGATGCCCCGCACCAGCGTGACCGGGACCCGCACGCCCACGAGGATGCCCCGGAAGGCCAGGGCATGGGCCAGTGAGCGGTTCTTCCGGTAGTAGCGGACGCGGCCGGTCAGGGCCTCGACCGTGGTGCGGTTGGGGGCCCGGCGCGAGCTGGCCCCCAGGGAGTGGAGGACGACGGCATCGGCGACGAACTCGATCTCCCACCCGGCCCGACGGAACCGGACGCAGAGGTCGAAGTCCTCGGCACAGTGCCGGTACGCCTCGTCGAGCAGGCCGACCTCGTCGAGGGCCTCACGACGCATGAGCATGGCTGCCCCGGAGATGGCCTCGACCCGCTGCGTCATCGCCAGGTCGTAGGGGTACTGCCAGCGCCGGGCCAGGGTGGCGCGCACCCACGGCACCCGACGACCGAGGCGGAGGCCCTCGTGGAGCAGGTCGAAGCGCAGGTTGGGCCCGAGCCGGGCGCTGGGCCGCTGGGGTCGACCGTTCTCGCTCACCAGCAGCGGGCCGCACATGCCGACCTCGGGGTCGGCCTCCAGGTGGGCCACGAGCACGTCGAGGGCGTCGGGCTCGACGGCGGTGTCGGGGTTGAGCAGCATGACCAGGTCGGT
Source organism: uncultured Iamiaceae bacterium (assembly GCA_964416885.1). Classification (GTDB taxonomy): domain Bacteria; phylum Actinomycetota; class Acidimicrobiia; order Acidimicrobiales; family Iamiaceae; genus Iamia. The sequence continues at coordinate 10,032 of CAYQGF010000004.1, read as the reverse complement.
CGTGGCCATCCGGGCCCCGATGTTGCAGCCCACGGCGAAGCCGCCGTTGCGGTCGTGGCGGTGGAGCCGCACCCACGGGTGGGCGGCCACGACCTCGACGGTGTCGTCGGCCGAGTCGTTGTCGACCACGATGCACTCGATCTCGCCGCTCGCCCGAGCTGCCTCCAGCGAACGGAGGCACCGACCGATGTGCTCGCTCGAGTTCCACGTCACGATGACGACAGACAGCGGCCGTCGAGACGTCGTGGGGCCTTCCATTCTGCGCAGCACCCCCCGACGCTCGCGGTCGGCGGCGCGCCACTTGGCACGCACGCCACATTGGTCGAACGAGGGCGAGGCTACAGTACGGCCGGTGGCCGCCCCCCCATGCGCCGATGCTCGGCCCCGGCCTCCTCGGTGAGGGTCCTGTTCCTGTGCCCCCAGCTCGGCCAGGGCGGCCTCGAACGCCAGGTCAGCCTGGTGGCCCCCGCACTGCGCGAGGGCGGTGACGAGGTTGCGGTGGCGGTGTGGAACCACCGCCCGGACTCCCGCTACGTGGCCCCCCTGGTCGACGCCGGTGTCACCGTGCTCCCGGTGCCGGGCCGCCGGGGGCCGGGCAAGCTCGTCGGCCTGGCCCGCCTGGCCCGCCGCTGGTCCCCGGAGGTGGTGCACGCCTACTCCTTCTACGCCAACGTGGCGGCCGCGGTCGCGGCCACCGCGAGCGGTGCCGCCGCGATCGGCTCGGTGCGCAACGACTACGAGGTCGAGCGGGCGCGGGCCGGGACGGCGCTGGGTCGGCTCAGCTCCCGCTACCCCCGCACCATCGTGGCCAACAGCACGGCCGCGGCCGACCAGGCCCGGAGGCAACAGGGGTGGTGGGCACCCCGCACGGTGGTCGACCTGCCCAACGGGATCGACGTGCGGGCCTACGACCCCTCCCCCACCGCCCCGACCGGTCCGCCACTGGTGCTCGGCGTCGGCACCCTCGACCACCGCAAGCGATGGGACCGCGCCATCGAGGTGGCGGCGGCCCTCCGTGACCGTGGAGTGCCCTTCCGCCTGGTGATCGTGGGCGAGGGCCCGGACCGGTCGGCGCTGGAGGCTGCTGTCGCGGCCCACGGCCTGGGCGACCGGGTGGCGCTGCCCGGCGCCGTCGACGACCCCCGCCCCCTCTATGCCGAGGCCCGGGCCGTCCTGCTCATGTCGGAGCACGAGGGCATGCCCAACGTGGTGCTGGAGGCCATGGCCGCCGGCCGCCCGGTCGTCGCCCGCGACGTGGGGGACGTGGCCCGGCTCCTGGCGGCCGGGGGCGGGACGGTCATCCCCCGCGACGACCCGGAGAAGGCGACCGACGCCCTGGAGCACCTCCTGCGGGACGAGGCCGCGGCCCACGAGGTGGGCCGGGCCGGACGGGCCCACGTCGAGGCGACCTACTCGGTGGAGCGTCTGGCCACCGACCTGCGCACGCTCTACCTCGACGTGGCGTCCGGCTGACCCGCCGGCCCTCCTGCCGCCCCCTCCCGCCGGGGCGCGAGCCCGGCGGGAGGGGGCGGTCGAGGTCAGACCAGGAGGGTCGTGGCGATGGTGATGCCCGCCACGGTCGCCCCCGGTCCGACCGGCACCGGCGTGGCCCGCCGCCAGCTCGACCCACCGTCCCACCAGGCGTCGGCATGGGTGGCCAGCTCCCGGACCCGCACGAAGTAGGTGCCGACCTCGAGGGCGCCGAACGCGTACGAGCCGTCCGACGCGGTGAGGGTGGTGGCCACGATCTGGGCGCTCTCGTTGTAGAGGGTCACCCGCAGGCTCTCGCCAGCCTCGCCGGCGACGGTGACGGAGCCTTCGATCCGCCCCAGGCCCACGGTGGGCACCAGGTCCACGTCGGCGCCCGTGACCGTCCCGCCGGCGACCACGGAGAACGCCGTCGCGGTGCGGAACGCCTGGCCGCCCACCCAGCGAGGCGACACGTGGTCACCCGAGGGGTCGATGACCAGCACGCGGCGCTCACCCGGCTCGACGTTGGTGAACGTGTAGCCACCGTCGTCAGCGGTCGTCGCGCTGGCCACCACTCGGGCCTCGGCGTCGTAGAGCCGCACGGTGGCCCCGGCCACCGGTTGACCGCCGCCGGTCACCGTCCCCGAGAGCCCGCCCAGCGTGGCCGTCCCGGTGAGGACCACGGCGACGGTCGCACCGGGGGCCAGGCCCGTGGCCGTGGCCCAGTTCCTCCCGCCGTACCAGGCGGGCAGGTGGGCACCGGAGGGGTCGACCACGTACACCCGGTACTCCTCGTCGGGCGCGAGGCCCTCGAAGGTGAAGCTGCCGTCAGCACCGGTGAACGCCGTCGCCAGCCGCACCGACGAGGTGGTGGTGTAGAGCCGCACGGACGCACCTTCGATCGGCCCACCGGGGCCGCTGACGGTGCCGGTCAGGTCGTCGGCCGGCGGCACGGGCTCCTCGAGGCCGGCCATGAGCTGCGGCCACGCCGTGGTGAGCTGGCTCGTCCAGTTGGTCCAGTCGTGGCCACCGCTGATGTAGTTGGTGGTGACCGGGATCCCGAGCTGGTCCAGCCGGGAGGCCAGGTGCTGGGTGGCAGCGAGCGGGAGGGCATCACCGCTCCCCGTGCCCGCTCCGAGGAACAGCGAGACGCCTTCCAGCTTGTGGGCCTGGGTGTAGGGGTTGTTGGCCTCCCAGATCGCCCGCTGGGCCGGGATGGCCGGGTCGCCCCACACGTTCTTCCAGTAGTTGCCGAGCGGGTTGCAGCCCAGCCCCGGGGTCGAGACGCCGCTGGCGCCGGGCCACGAGCGCAGCGTGTCGACGTCGCCGCTGAACGAGGCCGCCACCTTGAACATGGGGTTGTGGTTGGCCGCGAACTTCATGGCCCCGAGCCCGCCCATCGAGTTGCCGACGACGCCGCGGGTCGTGTTGGCCCGGTAGTTGCGCTCGAGGATCTGCCGCACCTCGGTGGTGATCCAGGTCTCCCACTGGGGCCGGCCGTAGTTCCCGTTGTTCCACCAGTTGCTGTAGGCGCTGCACCAGCTGGTGTCGGGCATGACCATGATGGCGTCCTCGCCCTGCGAGAGGGTGCGGAGGTTGCTCTTGGCGTCCCACGCCTTGTAGTCGTCGATGCCGCCGTGCAGCAGGTACAGGCTGGGCCAGGTCTGCTCGGCATCCTTCGACCACCCGTCGGGCAGGATCAGCCGCACCTTCCGGGTGGCGTTGTCGGTGTTGGGCGACTGGATGGTGAGGTCGAGGACCCGACCGCTGACGATCCACTGCTCTGCGGTCACGACCGCACCGGTGTCGGCGGCGACACCGATGGCCCCGGCCGGTTGGGCCGGGGCCAGGACGACCAACGGAGCGATCAGGAGGGCGGCGACCAGCCACCTGATCCTCGACGTGACGGTTGCGGCCATGGGTGGTCTCCCTTGCTCATGCGATCCCCCCGTGGGACCGTGTGTGACGAACGCTACACATATCCTAGATGAGTGTCTAGGAACTTCGGGGGAGCCACCTAGGATGAGCACCATGCGCCGCACGCAGACGGAGCGACGAGCCACCTCGCAGCGCGCCCTGCTCGACGCCGCGGCGGAGGTCATCGCCGAGCGCGGCTCCTCGGCCGCCAGCCTGGCCGAGATCGCCACCGTGGCCGGGTGCAGCCACAGCCACCCCCACTACCTCTTCGGCAGCAAGGCCAACCTGCTCGACGCCCTGGTCCGCGAGTTCTCGGCCCGCTTCAGCACCGACGTGATCGGCCAGCTCATCGGGGGGGCGACGGGGCTGAAGGCCATCATGGCCTGCACGGACGTCTTCGTCCGGAGCCTCCACCAGCCCTGGCCCATGACCAGGGCCCTGTACGTCCTGATCGGCGAGTCCCTCGGTGCCAACCCGAGCCTCCGGCCGGCGCTGAACGACTACCACGAACAGCTCCGGGCCCTGCTCGCAGGCTTCGTCGTCCAGGGCATCGACGAGGGCACCGTCCGCGCCGACATCGATGCCGAGGCAGCCGCCACCTTCATCGTCGCCCTGGTCCGGGGCATCGGCTTCCAGGTCCTCGGCGACCCCGACGCCGTCGACCTCGATGCCCTCGCCGAACACGCCGCCGGCTCGATCGAGCGCTACCTCTCCGCCGGCTGAGCGGCACGGCCCGGCGCCGCGAGGACCAGCTGCATCTTGGCCTGCACGGCGCTCCCCCCGTCGACCTCCCGCCAACCCCGCCCCTCGTACAGCGCCCGGGCCCGCACGTTGTCACGGGCCACGGTGCAGCGGATCCGGGCGTACCCGCGCCTGCGAGCCACGTCCTCGGCGGCCGCGAGGAGCCGGGCCCCGAGCCCCTGGCCCTGGAGGGTCGGGTCGACGCCGATGGCCAGCAGCGAGCACGACGGCCCGGCGTCCGGGACCGGCGCTCCCCCCGTCTCCACCGGCACCGACGACCGAGCAGGAGGAGCCGACCGGCGGCGGAGGCCGAACCGACCGACGAGGAGGCGGGCGCGCCGGGTCAGGAGCGAGCCGGCGATCCGGGCCCGGGGCCGCATGGCCCGGTCGACGAGGAGGTCGGCCCGGAGCAGGGCCCGAGGTCCGAGGGCCCACCACCGGGCCGCCAGGTAGTCGGTGAGGTGGGACGCCTCCGGGTCGACGACGGCGAAGCCGACGAGCCGCCCGCCGCGCCGGGCCCCGAGCAGTGCCGCCGGGTGATCGCCGACCAGCATCATCCGGTAGTAGCGATGGAGCCCGTCGAAGCCCAGGTGTGTGAGCGCGCTCTCCGGGAACGACGCCAGGTGGAGGCTCGCCACCTCCGCCACGTCGTCGGCGGTGAGGTCCACCACCTCCAGCGGACCGCCGGGGTCGGCGGCCGAGCCGACCGCCCCGGCGCCCGGCGGGCGGCGAGGCGCCGACCGGCGCAGGTGGAACTGCGTGCGCCGTGGCCCGGCCCCGCGGACCAGGGCAGCCACATCGAGGGCCCGCACCGGCCAGGACCGCACCGGATGGAGGTCGACCACCGGCAGGTCCCGCAGGTCGGGCACGGCCCCGCTGGCCGCGGGCGGGGCCCAGTGGAGCACGAGGACGGTGTGCCCCGCCCTGACGTCCCCCCGCGCCGCGGCGGCGGCCGCGTCGAGCTGACCCACCCGGGCCACGTGGAGCCGGTCGACACCGGTCATGGGTGTTCCGCCCTGCCGGCGAGGCCGGACGCCGCGTCCCATCGACCACCTCCGAGGATCACCTCGTAACAGCCCGCGACCCGGGCCGCCTGCTCCGCCACGGTCGGCAGGCCGGTCCCGCCATCGGCGAGGAAGACCTCGGCCTGACGGTGGAGGCCCGGCTTGTAGGCGACGTCACGGCTGTCGTCGAGGGGGACCGGGTGCACCTCGACCGACCCGATGTCCTGCTGGAAGAGCTGTTCGAGGGGGCGGAGCACGAGCCGGCGGCGGGCGGTGGTGACCTCGACCCCCCAGCGCCCGGCACTCGCCCAGTCGGAGGCCCACGAGAGCAGGGCCCCCTCGTCGGTCACGCCGGTCCCGGTGAACCGGGCGCCCCGGGGGTGCCAGGCGAGCGCGCCGCGCACGTGCCCGGTCAGCTCGACCGGCTCACCGGCCAGGTGCAGGGCCAGGTCGACGACGTGGGTGGAGTTGGCGAGGAACCAGCGGTCGAGGACCGCGGGCGGGTGGCCGGACGCTTCGACCCGGTGGCTCCACTCGGTGAAGTCGAACGAGACGACGTGGGCCCCGCCGTCCTCGGCGACGAGGGCGCGGGCCGCGAGGGTGCTGGCGTAGAACCGACGGTTGTAGGCGATGCGAACATCGGCGCCCCGGGTCGCGGCCCGGTCGGCGAGGGCACGCAGCTCGGCCCCGTCGAGGGCACCTGGCTTCTCGACGAGCACCCGGCCCACCCCGCTGTCGAGCACGGCCGCGGTGGCGGTGGCCAGGGCGGGGACGGGCACGGCCACCACGGCGTGGGGGGCGAGCGGGGGACCGCCGGCGAGGGCCTCGATGCCCCCCGGACGGGCGGGCGTGCCGGTCTCGGCCTCGAAGCGGGCACAGCCCGCGGGTGACCGGCCGACGACGACGACCTCGGCCCCCAGCGACCGGAGCACGGCGTGGTGCGCCACGGCCATGGGGCCGGTCCCCACGAGCAGCACCGGGCTCGGGGTCACGCCCGCGCCTCCGTCGGCTGGGACCGGTCGTCGAGCGCCGCCCGATAGACACCTTCCACCACCGCGGCCTGCGCCTCGAGGGTCAGGCCGGCGATGGTGGGGGCCGGCTGGCCGGAGCGGGGCGCGGCCAGGGCCGCCCGGAGCCCCTCGGCCAGGGCCTCGGGTCGATCGTCGACCACCACCGAGCCCGCCACCCCCCGGAGCCGTTCGGGGACGTCGCCCACCGGCACCGACACCACGGGCGTGCCGCAGGCGAGGGCCTCCTTGACGATGTTGGGCGAGCCCTCGTGCCGGGAGGTCAGGACCACGACGTCGGCGGCGTTGAGCCACACCGGCATGTCCTCGCGCCCCACGCCCCGAGGCGAGTGGAGCTCGACGTCGGGGGTGTCGGCGCGGAGCAGGTCGACGGCGGCCCGCGCCAGCTCGGGCCGCTTCACCGGCCGGGGCAGCCCCCCGAACATCACGTGGGGCCCGGGCCCGTCCCACCCGAGCTGCTGCCGGCACCGGTCCTGGTCCCGGGGGTGGAAGAGCGTGGTCGAGACCCCGTTGGGCACCACGTGGACGCGGTCGGCGGGCACCGACCGGGGCAGGGCCTGACGGAGGCCCTCCGACTTCACGATGACGGCCCGGGCCCGGCGGGCCACCCGTCGCGACGCCCGAACACCGAGGGCGACCTGGACGCGGTCCGGCCACGACGCTGCCGGCCCGCCCAGGAGGTCGGAGCCGCAGAACGACACCACGAACGGAACGCGGCCGGCACCACGGTGGGCCTCGTGGGCCACGATGCCCCCGTAGAGGGCGTGGACCAGGTCGGGCGCGGCCCGGGCCACGTGCTCCCGGACCCGGCGGGCGGCGTGGCGATAGGCGCCGCGCCCGTCGTGGATCCGGTCGACGACGAGGAGGTCGATGTCGATGCCCCGGTCGCGCAGGCTCTCGACCTGCTCGGCCATGAACACCCCGGCCGACGGCACCGCGGGGCTGGGGTAGGCGTTGGTGACGACGAGCACCTTCACACGACGGCCCCCGTCCCCGGAGCGCCGACCCGGCCGAGGGGACCGGGCAGCTCGGCCCGGAGGCGCCGGCCGAGACGGCCCAACCCGGGCCGGCCGGCCAGGTGGCGCAGCAGGGCCCAGGCCACCTCGATGTCGACGAGGGGTGAGGCGTGCTCGACGTACCAGCGATCGAGGGCCAGCTTCACCGGGACGACCTCCCGGCGGTAGGCGTCCCCGTCGGGCGCGGCCGTGATCACGTCGCGCTCCCACTCCCCCACCACGAGCTGCGTCGGCCCGGCGATGCCGGGCGGCGCGGCCAGGGCGCGAGCCCACTGGTCGTCGTCGGGATCGACGAACTCGGGCGCCTCGGGGCGCGGCCCCAGGAGGGTCATCTCGCCGGTGACCACGTTGGCGAGCTGGGGCAGCTCGTCGAGGTGCCAGCGGCGCAGGTGCCGTCCGACCGGGGTCACGCGGGGGTCGTCACCGGCCGTGAGCGCCACCCCGGCCGCGGTGCCGTCGGCCCGCTGGGGCCGCATGGTGCGGACCTTCCACATCCCGAACCGGGCGCCGCCCCGGCCCACCCGGTCCACCCGGACGAAGGGGGGGCCACCGTCATGGCGTCGCACCCGCCAGGCACAGAGCGCCACGACCGGCGCCACGACGACCAGCGCCACCGCGGCCACCGCCCGGTCGAGCACGGTGCGCAGGGCCAGCCAGCGGGTCACGGCCCCGACCCGTCCACGGCCTCGGCCAGAGCGGCGCAGACCCGCTCGACGTCGGTCACCGTGAGCCGGGTGTGCAGGGGCAGGCTCAGCGCCCGCGCCTCCAGCCCCTCGGCCACCGGCAGCCCGCCCGGGCCCACCTCTCCCCCCGAGGACGCGAACCAGCTCAGGCGGTGCAGCGGAGTGAAGTGCACGCTGGTGTCGATGCCGGCCGCACTGAGCCGACCGCGCACCGCCGGGCGGTCGGCGCCGTCGGGCAGGACCACGGCCATCAGGTGGTCGGCGGACCCTTCCACCAGGCGTTCGGGAACGCAGCGCAGGCCCTCGATCGCCGCCAGGCCGGACCGGTACGCGGCGACCAGCTCCCGGCGGCGGGCCTGGAGGGCATCGAAGCGGCCGAGCTGGGCCCGGGCAACGGCGGCGAGCAGGTCGGGGAAGTTGGCCTTGATGCCGGCCGAGGTGACGTCGTAGGTGGCCTCGGTCCGACCGGGCAGGTAGCGGGCCCAGGCGTCACGGTCCATGCCGTGGAGACGGAAGGAGCGGGCGAACCGGGCCAGCTCGGGGTCGTCGGTGGCGAGGGCTCCGCCCTCGCCGGAGGCGAGGTTCTTGGTGGCGTAGAAGGAGAAGGCGGCTCCCGCCGTGCCCTGGCCGGCGACCCGGCCGCGGTCGTCGCGCGCTCCGAGGGCGTGGGCCGCGTCCTCGATCAGGGGGACGCCGGCGCCGGCGCAGAGGGCGCGGACCTCGGCCGCCAGCGGGACGCCACCGAAGTGGACGCCGACGACGGCGTCGAGCGAGCCGAGGGCCGGCTCCAGGGCCGCGGGTGCCAGGTTGAGCGTGTCGGGGTCGACATCGAGCAGGACGATGGTCGCCCCCTGCCGGGCCGCGGCCAGGGCACTCGACACGAACGTCCAGGCCGGCACCCCGACCCGGGCCCCGACCGGCAGGTCGAGGGCGGCGTAGGCGACCTCGAGGGCCGCGGTGCACGACGAGACCGCCACGACGTGGGCGACATCGAGGTAGGCGGCCAGCTCCTCCTCGAAGGCCTGGCTCTCGGAGCCGGTGGTCAGCCACCCGCTGTGGAGGACCCGGAGGACGGCCTCGGCTTCGGCCTCGGTGATGTCGGGGTCCGAGAACTTGAGCCGCTCGCCCTCCCCTGGGCCTGCGCTCACGCCGGACCGACCGCGAGGCGGCCGGTCGTGGTCCCGCTCGGACCGCGTCCGAGCACCCATCTGCGCTCCGTTGTCGCCCCCATGACCGGCCGCACCTTATCGGGCGGCCGGGGCGGGCGAGAGCTTCAGCAGTCGCGGTCCTCGACCGTGCCGTCGGGCATCATCGTGCGGCAGAGAGCGGCACCTTCAAGGTTGGCCTCGGCGGTGTCGGCGTCCCGCAGGTCGGCATCCTCCATGAAGGCACCGCTCAGGTTGGCGCCCCGCAGGTTGGCCCCGTTGAGGATGGCGAAGGAGAGGTCGGCACCGGAGAGGTCGGCACCGGAGAGGTCGACGCCGGTCCCGATCAAGCCGTTGAGGTTCGTGCCGCTCAGGTTGGCCCCGCTCAGGTTGGCCCCCGTCACGTCGGCCGACGAGAGGTCGCTGCCGCTCAGGTCGGCGCCGGAGAGGTTGATGCCGGCCATCTGGGCGAAGGCCAGCGCGGCGTCCTGGCACGCGCTGGGGTCGGCGCGGCAGGCGTCGAGGGCGGCGATGGTCTCGTCGTCCTCGCCCTGGGGCTCCTCCGGCAGGCCCTCGGAGCCGGGGTCGCCGGAGTCGCCCGGGTCCTCACCCTGGGCCTCGGAGGTGGCGGGCTCGCCGCCCTCGTCCTCCGACGTGGTCGGCTCGTCGCCCTCCCGCGCCGTCGACGACGTGGCCGCCTCGGTCGTGGTGGTCTCCTTGTCGTCGGCCGAGCCACCGTCGTCGCTGCTGCACCCCAGGAGCAGGGCGGCGGCGACGACGGTGGCGGCGACGGCGACCACCGGGCGGGACGGGCGACGGGCGGAGCGTCGCAGGCGGTGGCGGGGAGCGGTCTGCATGGCCGGCGAACGTACCATCGGGGCCGAGCCGAGAGGGCCCCGCCCCGAGGGGTACGCCCCCCTCTCCACGCCTCGCCCGACCGTCCCGAGGTGGAGGTGTCCTACTCCGCGGGGGCCAGTGCGGTCACCGCGATGTCGATGCCGGTGACGGAGGACCCGTCGACATCGATC